>CAWVYD010000013.1:0-17199 GCA_963934185.1 uncultured Legionellaceae bacterium
AGCGCCGGCCGACACTCACACTAATGCCTTAATTCAATGGTATTGGTGTACACCCACATCCTAAGCCTGAAGTTGCGATTCATCGAATTGAAAAGGGTAACCTTCATTTTGAGCTTTACTTTGCCTACAACCCAAAAAATCACAAACAACGATTAATAAAAGATGCTATCACTTCAAAAGTTCACTAACTTGTTGGGTTTTCTAATTATTCATTTGGCATCCAAAAAGAATTAGACATTGTAAGAAAAACAAAAGCATCTGAAGAAGGTGCGATGCCATTAAATCATCAAAATTTTCTTAAAAAAGTACCACTTTTTACTGATTTATCAGAAAGTGAATTTGACATTCTTATAAATGGCTTAGAACTACTTACCTTTAAAGAAAACACCAAGGTCATTGAAATTGGCGACCAACTAGGGCGTGTTGACAATTCATTCAAGACGGCATGCTATCCGTTCACATACAACCGGCTGATACACTTATTAAAGTTGCCTACTTAACATCCGGTGTATTTTTTGGTGAAATGTCATTACTCACTGGCTCAAAAGCCTCTGCTACAATTGTTACTGAAAATGAAGCGGTATTATACCAAATTAATAAAACTGTCATGAAAATGCTTGTCAGGAAAAATCCTGAAATTATTAAGTCCATTAGCATGACCATTACCAATCGACAAGCAGATAACAATAAATGTAAAGAAACATTGTTATCGACATCTGAACAGAACGCTGCAACCAAGCCCACTGCTGATAAGTTAGTCAGCCGTATTTATGACTTTTTCAAACTCTAAAAAACGGTGATGAGTGGCGCTAAATCATGTGCAATGCCATCAATTTTAATTTCCATGTCCGCCACAATGCTTTCCGTCTTTGTTGAAGGGTGAAAGAAAAAATGCTCCCCCTTCGTTAGATATAAATTAAGCAAGCAACCGGCTAAATAGCCTATCCCTAGCCCTGCAAATGCCAATAAAATATTCAGGACTATTTTTTTAATGCCCCGATGCGAATTTAACACTTGCCGTGTTGCCGGCTCATTTAGTAATTGCTTTAAAACCGCTATCGCCACGCCTTTGTCTTGCTCTTTCCCCGCTAAAGCGGCAGTATAAGCACCATTTAATTGTCCTAGTAACGTTTGAAGCACCTTATGTGGATTAGCATAAGTCTGACTATCCCGCTGGCTTTTCATCTCAAAAGCACTCAGTAACACCTCTAAACGCAACAATAGAACCTTCACATCAAGCCACGGTTTTAACGCCACAGATACATTGGACGCTTTGCCATAAAAGCAACGCGCAATAATATCTTGCTGATCAATAATAGTGAGTTTTGCCAAACAGGACATAATTAATGAACGTTGACTAGGATGATCCATTAATACATCCGTTGCAAAATGATTCCCTGATTGCATTTTAATGCTAAACAATTTATCTATGTTGCCAGCACTAACGCTCTCTCGCAGTAAAACTAAAAAATCTTGCATTGGCTGCGCTGTATCGCTATTAAGCTCTTGAAATACTTTTGAATACGTAGGCTCCCCACCCCACGTTGAAATTAATCGATTTAATGCGCCCGGTGTTTTGGTAAACAAATAAGGGCTTAATAAATAGTCTTTATCTAAGTGATAAGTATCAAAAAAGTAACGGTCATCTTCCGTGGTTAGCTGCTGCCAATGTTCGTGGGGCATTAACGCAATGTTTTGCATGACTAAATGCCGCTGCGCTGACGTATAAAGACATGATTGATAATAAGAGCCACCACACAAACCAGACACTTCCAAGTATAAATTAGGCGATTGTTGAAAGGGTCGTGTCAATAAATTGAGTTTCTCTTGTGGGCTATATCGCTCAAAAACGGAAAAACATTGCTCAAATAAGCCCTGCTGCTTACGAATTAATCTTAAAAATAAAGGCTCATCATTATTCGCTTGGCTCAGCAGCAATAAGCTAGAAAAATACTTCTGACCCTCTTCCGTTTCACACAAACAAGAAAAAAGCCTCTTTAATTCAGTAAAGGAAACATTATGCCCATTTTTGAGCACATCAATCACTTGCGCAGAAAAGTCCGTAACAGGCCGTTTAAGACAATAGGAAACGTAACCAGAATAATCAATTGGCTTAGGGCCACAGCTTAATGCTTTAAAAACGTCTGTCGATAAATCAACACTCCTAATTAATACACTTTCTTTCAACTGAGACTCTACTCGAGCTGTAATGCACGCATATAACTTAAAAAAACCAGCGGTATGATTTTTAGCGACTAAAGCATACAGTGGTAATTTTCCATCACCATAAGTCTCATTAAGTAATAAACTATAAAACATGTCATCAGATAATTGACTTAGCAACGTCGACCAGTCGCTTTGAACAAAACTCCCACTGTTTTCAATAAAATGGTGCAATACCGAGTGCTTACTTTCCCCGTCAAAAGAGAATAATTCGTGTTTTCCTGTTTCAGTCAATGCCGTGCCAATGCTTTGCAACATAGTAAAGGTTACGTGCGCAGAAATATTTTTTAACGACTTCCAAAAGCGTAAAGCCTGTTGCTTTTGCAACAGGTCACCCTGCCAAGCCATCGCAAAAAGAAAACGTTGCTTTTCTTCATCAGCGCCACCCATAAGAAAACAACGATTAATGTCTAACACATCATCAAAAGTTATCTGTTTGACGTGCCTTTGTTCCTTTATAAAAGCAACACCACAAGTTAATAAATTGCGATAATCCTCTTTAGCAGAAAGTCGCTCGAATAGCGTATTAGGTATCGAACCACTTTTTAGTTCCAATAAGTATTTAATACCACGACCACTTAACGTTTTAGTAAAATCAAAAAATGCCAGCAGCTGTTCATTTTGCTCAATAGCAACTGACAGGCTCTGTAAACTTTTCAACAAACGTCTACTGGGCGCCCTGCCAACCAAAGCCAGCACGTCATTAAAGGAGCCCGTTACATTTAAAAGCGCTGTCTCATTAAAAGATACGCTGTTATTAATGGCCTGATCCATAAAACCTTGGCTGATATGTTCCTTATCGAAAAATTCCAACCAATAAAGTAACTGAAATGCTTTTGTTGGAGACTGCTCCAAAATCATCTGAAATAAAGACTTGCCTTTCGTCTCTGAAACAAGCAACAAACTCTGTTTAAGTTCTATAGCCAGCAAACTGTTTCGCTCATTTTCCCGAACAACTTCCTCATCTAACTCAATTTTAAGCTCCGCCTTACCCGCAGCATTTCTCTCAAACCGATGCTTAGTTTCAAGCGCTTGGCGACACTTACCTTTCCTTAATGCTGGCAATAGCTCAACATACTTGCCAACCATTTGTTCATGTAATCCCTTGTGAGCCGATGCATGACGCAACATAGAAAAAATCAATGAGTAAGGAAATGATTTTAATAGTTCAAAAGAGTCTGCATTAAGTGGTTTATCTGAAATGACATTACCTAAAAATGACTGTTCCTGGACAAACAGCTGTGAAATCAACGCCGTTCTAACGTCATCACATTTTAATGCTTTTAAAAAGTCAACAAATGGCTTATGAAACGAGGCAGTCTCTATCACATTGTGTTTAAGATTTGTATTTGTCCAAAAAAGATGCTTAGTTTTCACTTCAAACAAAGAAATTAATTGTGGAGCTGAAAAAGCGGTCATCATAGGCAGGATAATTGGCCAATTTGCTCTGCTTTTAGTAAGCGCCTGACTAATTAATTGTAACTGTTTATCAGAGGATAACTCTTCACTAATCATTTGATAATCGGCTAAATTTGGTTGTTTACCCATACACGACAACCATTTTGCTAATTCAGACACCTCTGGTTTAATAAAAATTAAGGCATTAAGTGCACGCCTGTGAGTTTTATCCATTTTCTTATACGTTAAAACAAACTTGGTAAAATAATTCGAAGAAAAGAACAAAAAACGAGCCAAAGAAACTTCTTTTTGTTTACTAAATATTCCTTGAGAATAGGAGATTTTCTTAGACAGTAAATTAAAAGCCAAGGTCTGATTAGCGACGCATATCACAGATATAATGGCAGCCAAAGAATACTCTTCGAGAGTGCCAGGCAATGCCTTCAATAACGTATTGGTTGAAGCAGACGACAAACAAGAAAACAGCACTACGCCTTGTTCTTGTGACAAGTTTAACGAGTGATACGTTAAAAGAAAATTATTTTCACTGCCATTTAACAATAAATAGTCCTGAAGTCCGGCAGGCACCTTTTTAAGAAGTGATAGTAAGCTTGTCTGAATTAGCTCAATGGCTTGTTCATCTAAAGGATTATTGAACACGTTTTTATGATCAAGTGCTAACGTTTCTTTGCTATTAAGCAAAGATAAAAACAGTGCCGATGGATACTCCTCTGCCCAAGGACTGATCGATTGTTGAACGATCACATTTGAGGAACACTTTTCTAACAACTCAAGCATTGGCTTTAAGCAAGACCGGTTGTTTTCAAGTGCAGCTTTTAAATAATTATTATCCAAAAAGAAATGATTCAACTGCGACTCATTAAAATCATTAAGTAATGAAAAAATTAATGGCATTGACTGATGAACACTCAAACGCCTTTTATCTTCCGTTGACGTGTAAAAAACAGACCGTCGTCCAGAAGAATAATTATGCTCCAATATGCGTTTGAAAATGGTTTGCCCATTGATGTTTTTTGTATTTAATAGTGCTACGCGATCATTCATGCTTAACAAGCGTAACTTCGCAAGCACATCAGCAACCGGATTAAAGGTTATTAAAAAACATGTCATTAATGGTTGAGAGCCCTTAGATACCTGTAACTCATGATGTAAGTTCGCATATACATCGGGTAACCTTTCCTTAAACGTCTCTCTTAAATAAGTTAGATACTCACTGTTTTGAGAGTTAAGTTTTGAAAGACTTACTACACCATCAACCGTTCGATGTTGCCAACAAACGGAGGCGTCAAACATTAAATTAATGGATTGCTTATGAGATAACACTGGAAACAACGACGCAAACCGTTGGTAATTCTCAAAGGATGTGACGAATGGCTTTATTTGAACCAAGGCCCGATTAATTGTTGCCTCATTAGGCGCTTCAAGCGGCATTTCAAATAAGATTGTGAATGCATTAGAAAGTGGCTTTGGCAGGACGAAAATATCGGTTTTTATCTTTGACCACAACGTTTGAGCAACCAAATGCCATTTCAAATCGATAACATGACAGTCCTCATCAAAATCAAACAGTTCTTGTTCACTAAACCTTGTGCCAAATAAGTCATTAATGTATTTACGAAAGCCATCGTAATCACCTTTATCGTAATCACTGCCTTCCAAGCGCCCCCGATAGCCAAATGAGCTGATTAAAACACTTTTAATCTCTTCGTTAAGCTTGATTACAATCGGTAATGCTTGAAAGCATTCGTGAAAGCCCTGATTGATAACAGCATCTGCATCCCATGCATTCTGTCCGTTATAACCATCTTGTGAATTCGGACATTCCACACCATAGTTAAGTTGGCTTGCACGTAATTTAAGGTAATTTTGCCTGTGAACCTCATCGCCATCCTGCGTTACAATCGACGTTAATATTCCCTGTCGAACACGTTGCAATAACTCTGAAATGGTTTTAGGCACAAAAAACAAACCATAAAGCCCATTAATTCGATTATGAAACCCTTCTGAACACGCCTCAATCTGCTCTAAAATTTTCGCTTTTATGACCTGTTTCATTGACTCATTAATATCAATTCCTGGCAGCATTACATAATCGGTTAAAACGCCATAAAAAAACTTAATGCTACGCACTAAATCAAGTCGCCCTTTATAAGCAGAGTATCCTTTAGCAATTTGGCCAGCATCTAATGTGTGTTTATCAAGCCCTGGAAATAATTGATGCGCTTTGTTTAACCAATCACTCGGCACAGTAAAAGCCGGCAAGCTGTCTTCCGTTATAGTTACTTTAAAACGATACGCGGTATTTTCATTTATATAGGGGATCTCAATTGGCATGGCGTAGGCATCTAATAAATTAATGAGTAAATAATAACGGGCAAAGCTTAACAAAAAATTAAAGACAGAAATAAATGTTCAAATGAAACGCCCGGAAACAATTAGAAGCAATTGGAAGTAATTGGAAGTAATTGGAAGTAATTGGAAGCAAAGCATTGCTGCGCCTAACAAGTTTGTGTACAATGCCCCCTTAATGTAACGAAGAAGAAATAAAATGCCTTTTAATATTCACGAACTTAAAGCTGATTATCTACAAAATAAATCCCCTTATCGGGAAATTGGGAAATATCTGTTCTCGCTTGGTACGTTTGGCCTTGGCGCATTATACCTTGCAGCCAGTACCGTCGTTATTCGAGAAGGACAAATTGGTGTGCGGGAAGATGCTCGCGGTAACATCACACTGCTTCCGCCAGGGCGACATTCGAATTTTCCTTGGGAATCTTATCCTTCTCCCGTGCAAGATTTATCTAAACCCGTTATTAAGCTTGGCCCTTATACCTTAGTAACCGTTGATACCGGCAGCGTTGCCCAAACAATAAACAAAGGCGTTTTGCACATTTTAAGCGCTGGCCAACACTTATTAAATGCTGCGGATCACATTTACAAATCCTTCATGTCCATAAAACAAGAAACGGAAGAATTAAAGCAAATTCGCGTTTTTACGCAAGACAATGTTGGCTTAGACGTCCATGCGGACGTTCAATATCAAATTGCGGATCCCAAACTCGCCATTAGCGAAGTAGACAACATAAAACAGTCCATCAAAGAAATCGCAAGCATGCAGCTATCGCAAGTCATTAGCCATCATACCCGGCAAGAGCTAATCCCAGCCGCCACCAGACTGGTTGGCCATATTAAAGATGATAGCGGGGAGACTGAAGAACAAGGACAGTCTGCCGTACAAGATGAGCTAATAACCCGGATCCGAGATAAATTAAGTACCTTAGGGATCACACTCATCAATGTTAGCCTAAAAAGTTGGGACATCATTGATAAGAGCCTGGCTCATGAGCTTGGCCAAGGCGCTGTTATCGAGTCTCAGACGGCTTCAAAGCTGGTGACCGCAAGGCGAGATGCCGAAATTTTACAAATTAGTGCAACGGCTAAAGCATCTGCAATCATAACAGAAGCCAAAGCCACGGCCGATGCTGCCCAACTACTTCATTCAACGCCTTTTGCTCAAGAGCTAGAGTTACTTAATAAACAACGCGACATAGTGGCCGCTGCAAAAGCTGGCACCGTTCTTAACTACGGCCTCAATGGCATCCAAGGTTTTTTCCAAAATCAATCTCAAGTTAGGCATGAAGTCACGCCTGTGGGTTCAAGCCAAGAAGAAGTAGCACCTGCCCAATTAACTTAAAATTAAAGAGGGAGGAACTTCTTGGATCTCCTCCCTAATTCTTCTGATTTAAATTCAACGCTTTTTCATACAAGCGGTTCATTTTTTGATGATCCATCCCCCACGAATAAGCCAGCTTTAAACATTGATTCATTAAAAACTGCCGATAAATCCCTCGTTCTAAAAAGCGTATTGATGAGGTCATTGAAACATAAGGTAAAAGCTTGGGCTCTGCCTGTTTGTTTAACAGCTCTGACAACGCCGTATCTTCAAATATAGCTAACGATGGAAGTTCCTTTCCTCTAAGCAGCGCTCTATTAAAAAAAATACAATGATCCAAATAGACAATTTTCTTTTTCTTCAACCGAACATTATTTGAATACCAGGAAATGAATTTTAAAAACGGATGTTTATGGTCAAATTGGTGCGTAAAGCCCGCCCAGCTCAAATGTTGGTGATTTTTACTTATATAATCTAGCCCAGCCTCATCGATTAAAGAACGCGGGTGATGCAATAACAAAGCCTCGTGGCTTGCGTTTTTACTGCCTTCTTGCAGCCGCTCACCGCGAGTTGAGTTTTCTAACACCTGGAACCTTAAACCATTTTCATGAAGCACTTTGTGCGTATTATCAACGGAACCACCATCCACAATTAACAGTTCAAAACCAGGTTTTTCTCTAAATTGATTGATGATTTTTAACAAGTAGGGATTATTACCTTCATTATAAAATGATAAAACGATTGAGATCATAACACTTTCCCTTTTATCTCCGCTCCATAAAGAAGCAAACTATTGACTTTTTAGACTCTCAATGTATAATTATCGAACATTCCGGATTGAGGTCGTTGCTCATGTTGTCTCCTATCGTTATTGCTGAACTAAAAGCTAAATACAGTCAAACCACCCTCTCCGTGGTTTTATGCAATGGACTAAGCCCCGTTGGCCAATGTCCACGCGAGGTAAGTGCACAATCAGACCAACCTGCTTATCTTCAGGGGACGGATACGTCCATTATCGTCTTTCCCCCAGCATCAGACAACCCATCTGGAGATAACCGATTAAACAGCATTAAATTTAACATTGAACAAGCATTAGCTCTAAGCGCTACCCAAAGTATCAACATAACTAGCAAACAAATGATATTTCCCATCGCAGAAGAACTGTCTATATTATCTGCCGTACCACTTCTATATTTGCTCCCAGTTCCAATGAGAAATCACTGGGTTACTTTACATTACGACCCAACCACACAAACAGCAGTAGTTATTGATTCTCGGCCTCGAATAAATTCACAATCATATAATCTTGAACCAATGAGAGCAGCCTTACAAGAAGGCTTAACCCTGCTAGGACTCACTGTTAATAGCATTAGTCTAACATGTCAGAACGTCCAACAAGACGACATTCATTGCGGCGCTTGGACGGCTGCCAATATTATGACTTTAGCAAATGGCGAGCCTTTAACACGTGAGTCTCTACCGACAACCACTCAGGTTGTTGAGGCCAATACTTTGCTAGCAAATAAAGAGCCACATAACGTTATATATAATCTTTCATCTCTGCATACTGATGCAGATGATGACCTGCCTGATTGTGAATATGAAGAAGAAGAAGAAAATAGCCAACCAATGACAGACGCCTCTTTGGGAGGAAAGAAAGTAACATTAAGAAAAAATGACAGTCTAGGTAGCTTTGGTACGACGACCACGGAAGGAAGCAGTAATGATGATTTGGTAGGTATGCCCGATGCAGTAGATGAAGCCTTTAGCGAAGAAAAGCAGCTACAATGGCTTGATGCCGCAGAGCAAGAATTCTTCCTATGCATGCACTACCCTAAAAAACAACTTGATGGAATGTTTGCCCGTGAAAACATACGATTTAATGGTGAGCACATAAAAACAGCCCTAAAACCACTCCCCTCAGATTTTAACCTTCAAGGCATGCTAACGGAACTTGAAGCAAAGTATCCGAACATTAAAGAATTTGGTCAGACGGCTCCATCAGACCGTTTTAGCTTTGCTTCGCGCGGTCACCCATACCCAAAACTTCAACAAATAGGCATTGCTGACACTATTTTAGATAGCCTGTCTCTCTCAGATGCCATTCGTTATGAAACCGCTTTTTTTAATGCCGCTTCCATTGAAGCCTCCCACCTGGCATGTACTAAATTCCAGACAGGGCAAGAGTTTACCGGTGAAGAAGAAGAACGATACATGAAGGCAAGAGCAGCCAGAAACAGTTTTGAACAACGTTTAGACTCCCACCTAAAACAATTAATTCTTAATGAGTACGCGGTTAAAAGTGCGGTGTTACCAGCAGAAACAGGACAATTTTTACGCCGAACTAGAGCAGGAGGACAATTGTTTCCAGGAGACTTAGCTCCAATTTCAGAAGGGCATGAAAGCCTGTCGTCATCAGTCGCAAGTCTGGCGCCAACCATGCCTGTGTTAAAAGAAATAGCGACTCAAACAGATGTTTCACGTGCTGATATGCAAAAAGCCGAACAATTAATCGACTCATTACAAACATCCCTTATGATAAAAGGTGAAGAATACACTGGGCTATTAAACAGTGAGCAACAAAAGCCCTTAGCTGCACAAGCAAGAATTGAAGAGCTTGAAGTGCAAAATTCTCAGCCAGACCTCATCGCTCAAGCACGAATTTCTGAACTTGAAGGACTGAGCGTCACAGAAAAAGCACTTACTGAAGCAGCTCAAACACAAATTTCAGAACTGACAGAACAGATGACTCAACAAGGTCAAACAGCGCAAGCACGAGTTTTAGAACTTGAAGAGCTAAATGCCCAACCAGATCTAATCGCCCAAGCAAGAATTACAGAACTTGAAGGACTAAGTGCCACAGAAAAAGCGCTCACTCAAACAGCTCAAGCACGAATTTCTGAACTTGAAGGACTGAGCGTCACAGAGAAAACACTCACTCAAACAGCGCAAGCACAAGTTTTAGAACTTGAAGAACGAAGTGCTCATCAAGGCCGAACTGCGCAAACAAGAATTACAGAACTTCAAGAACGAATTGCTCAGCAAAGCCTAACGGCGCAAACGAGAATTACAGAACTTCAAGAACGAATTGCTCAGCAAAGCCTAACGGCGCAAACGAGAGCTTTAGAAGTTGAAGGACTGAACATCACAAAGCAAACTCGAATATTAGAACTTGAAGAACAAAATGCTCAACAAGCGTTGCTAGGACAATCTGCATTCCCTATAAACCAACAACAAACACAAGCGACAGTGGATGAAGCGCAAAATTTAAGCGATGAAGCAATAAATCAAGAACCGCACTCATTTCTAAAGGGCATATCGCTTGAAATTTTAGGCGGTTTTGCTGCAGTAATTGGGATTTCGGCTGTCGCACTTGCTATAACGGCGCTTTGCGCGGGCACTCTAGGTCTAATCCCCGCCGCCTCATGCATCATTGCCGGCGTAGCACTTGCGACAACTGGTTTTTTTAGTATTCAAAAAGGTGCTGTAGATGTATTACACGTAACGGAACAACATCAACCAAACGCATTACATTAAAAATAAAATGTGCCCATTTATTAAAAATGTGCTAGCATCTCCCTGTTTGGTAAAAAACAAACCATTAAACACGTATCCATCACACACGATGAATATGACTATTTAGGAGTTAAGTATGAAGTTACGAGTATTTTTAGGCGCTTGCCTACTGGGATTGTCTCAACTAGCGCTTGCGGACATGCCACCAAAGCCTGAATCTTGCCCTTCTGTTTCAATGCTAAAAACCCAACCTTTCTTCATGGCTCAAAAACCAGAAGGAATGCCTGGATATGCTGCAATGAGCCTTGGTACATACCACACCAGTGATAATTGGTTATTTTTAATGGGTTTCATTGAAGCAGATAGTGTAATGCAAGCTTTAATCACAGCGAATCAAAATTTACCAAACCTTATCGGTAGCCCTGAGCCTATGGCATTTGAAGATCAACAAGTATGGGTTTGTGCGTATGAAGTACAAGGCACACCTTATCAAGCGTTTTCAATTACACCGCTTAAAGCACCAGGTAACGCAGCACATATAATGAAACGTCTGAAGTAAAATAACGTATTTTACTCTTGCCGGTATACCAGTGCCCTTTCAATATGCATCTTTTAGGCGCCGATATTTTGGCCTGGTAACTTCAGTGCGATCGACGCATAGGTAAGCTTGCTTACGCCTAATAAGCGACAGCTTATGAAATATGGGCCGTCCTATGGTGAGTGAGCAATGACGTTACCATGCAAAAATATCAAAGCATAAACGCTACATTTTGGAAGGAGATTGGGTATAAATACCGGCAAGAGTAATGTTGAGGGAGCCCCCTTAAATCGGTGCGTTTTTCCAAACAATATTTCAAATCTGACGACGCCGATCACTGTCACCTCCATTCATCTTTCTCATACCACGATACTGCGCGCGGTCATAAATTAATCTTCCCAAATAAAAATAATGATTAAAACACAGAGCGATTAAGTGAGTATTAATTTAAATCTTGGCCTAACGAAACTCCGACGTTATAAGCATCTTTTTTCTTACAACCTAGCCATTTCGCAGCAATATTGGCCGCCTGTTTGGTTGATAATTTTTCATCTAAAAGCAACGTCATAAAAGGCACTAATGCCTCATTGCTTACGCTAATGGCTGGCGCGCCTTCTATTAAAATAACAAACTCACCACGAATGACCTCTGGTGATTGTTCCAACTCCAAGATAACTTGTTGCAATTCGCCGGTAAAATACCGTTCATACATTTTGGTTAGCTCTTTGGCTACAACGACCTGCCTGACTTCACCAAACACACAAAGCATATCTTTTAAGCTTTTGAGTAAACGATGAGGCGCCTCGTAAAAACACATGGTCCGTTCTTCACGGTTTAATTTCTCTAATGCATTTAATCGTGTGCCTGGTTTTGCTGGAAGAAAACCTTCAAAACAAAAGCTATTCGTTGCTAAACCAGAAGCGCAAAGGGCAGCAATTAAGGCGCAACAACCAGGAATAGAGATAACCGTTACGCCAGCACTGCGCGCATCTTTTACTAAATGGTAACCAGGATCACTAATAAGCGGTGTTCCCGCATCAGAGATTAATGCAAGCGATTGCCCCCGTTGCAATTTGCTTATCAAAAATTCACTTTTACTGGCTTCATTAAAATTATGTAAGCTCGTCATTGACGCCTTAATCTCATAATGATCAAGCAAGCGTTTACTGTGACGCGTATCTTCAGCAACAATCAGTTGAACAGACGCTAAGATCTCTAAGGCATGCTGGCTAATGTCTTGTAAATTACCTATTGGAGTTGCCACAATATAAAGCGTGCCAAAGTCATCGGACATAATAGAGCCTATCTCTTATAAAAAAAAGCAAGTTTACCTTAAAAACACCAAAACAGTTAGATTTTATTGATTAAGTAAGCTTTTTTTCCTATGATTAAGAGAAATCCAGAACGGCCTCCCTCCAGCAAATGACAATAAAACGATTCGTTACGATATTTCTTTGCGCTCTTTTATGCGCGTGTGCAAATGCACCTCAATATAACGCTTACTTATCGAGCTACCAACAAGAATTAACCTATCCTAAGAGCGTTCAAGCATATCAAGATCAAGCGGAACTAACGGATGATCCATTACAAAAAAAAGCGTTTCTATTGAAGATGGCAGGAAGGTTAATCCAAGATGGTCAGCCAACTCGCGCCTCACAATATCTTGCATCGCTTAACGCAGTAACCTTGCCACTATTAAATGAAAAATATTTACTGGAAGCTAAGTTAGCACTATTAAAAAAGCGTACAACGCAAGCATTACGTTTCGCAGCCAAAATTCAAAACCCAGCTCAAATGCCTTTGGTGTTACAACAATTTTATCATCAACTTTTAGCAGATGCTTATCACTTAAAAGGTGCGACCATCAATGAAGTCGGCCAACTAATTGAGCTCGATAACCGTCAGCAACACACCATGGCTCACCTAACAACCCGGCGAAATATTTGGCGCGCCCTGTCTTCACTTCCCTTACCAAAAGAAAAAGCCATCGCACTAGAAGCCCAGGGCGAGCTGGAAGGCTGGTTGAGTTTAAATTTGACGGCCAAAGAATTACGCGACGACAGCAATGCCCTTGTTCAAGGCGTATTGGCTTGGCAAAAACAACACCCAAATCACCCTGCAAATGACATTGTTAAAATTAACCAAGGTAATTTAATTGATGCGCCCACACGCCTTGCCTTACTGCTGCCTTTATCCGGTCGTTTAAGTGGCCCTGGCCAAGCCATACGTGACGGCGTCATGGCCTCTTATTTTGAAGCAAAGAAAAAAGGCGCAACCGTGCGTTTTTATGATACCAATGGCAAAGACGTGAAGACTCAATATGAGTCAGCCATTAATGATGGCGCGCAATTTATTATCGGCCCTCTAACCAAAAAAAATGTCCAGCTCATTGCCAATGCAACGCAAAGCGTACCAACCCTAGCATTGAATGACATCGATCGTTCTGCCTCAAATAATTTTTATCGATTTAGTGTAGATCCGCAAAATGAAGCTCGCCAACTGGCCTATCGCGTACATGCTGATGGTCAACGGCGCGCCTTAGTTATCGCGCCTAAAGGCACCTGGGGAGAATCGATTGCAAACGCATTTAATCAAAACTGGCAACAACTTAATGGCGAACTGGCAGATACTTTTTATTTTGACTCTAAAACGGATGTTAATGATGCAATACGAAAGCTCTTAGGCGTAGAAAATTCACATGATCGGTACAATGATTTGGTACGCACGCTTTGGAAACGCCCCAAATTTTACGCCAGACGCAGACAAGATTTTGACGTCATTATCCTTTTGTCCTATGCCTCCATGGCAAGACAAATTCGCCCTATGCTCAATTATTATTACGCTGGCAATGTCCCCATATACGGCACCTCTTTGCTGTATTCAGGTAGCCCTAAGCCGCAGCAAGATGTTGACTTAAATGGCGTTATTTTTGGTGACATGCCTTATCTCCTAGACACTCCAAAGCCACTAATGAGTAAGTCCTGGCCGGAGCAATTTAACAGTTATAACCGACTGTTTGCCATGGGAAAAGACGCCTATTTATTAAGTCACCAGCTGAATCTTCTGACCTTATTCCCCATGATGGGTGTGCTCGATAATACCGGCACATTATTTATGGATTCACAGCGACAAGTCATTCGCCAATTAGAATGGGCTCAGTTTAAAAATGGTCTAGCAAAACCATTAAAAACCTCATGAGCCGAGCTAAAGGCAATCATTACGAAACGATGGCAAAAGATTACCTAATTAACGCTGGCTGCCAAATTATATGCACCAATTACGAGTCCTTATGCGGTGAACTGGATCTCATTATTCAAGATCACCAAGAAATTGCCTTTATCGAAGTAAAGTATCGCAAAAATAATCTCTATGGCGGCGCAGCTCAGGCGGTAAATAAAGCAAAACAGCGAAAAATCATTAAAACAGCCCAGCATTATTTGGTCAAAAATAAGAACTATGCCAAAATGCCTTGTCGATTCGATGTGTTATGCATTGATGGCAATTTAACCGTTGAATGGTTAAAGCATGCCTTTGTCATGCACACTAACTTTTAAATAAATGAGTTATCAATGTTAAATCAAATAGAAGAACGAATAAAACAAGCTTTCGCCCTTAGCATTGAAGCAAAAATGGCCTCAGCAGACTGCTTACCTAGCGCCATCGCACGCGCCGCAGAAGCCATGGTGCAATGTTTACTGCGAGATGGAAAAATATTAAGTTGTGGTAACGGCGGCTCAGCAGGCGACGCGCAACATTTTTCCTCTGAAATGCTTAACCGGTTTGAAACCGAACGCCCTTCGCTACCGGCTATTGCCTTAACGACAGACACTGCCACTATCACTGCCATCGCTAATGACTACCATTACGATCAAGTATTTTCAAAGCAAGTACATGCACTCGGTCAAGCTGGCGATCTCCTACTTGCTATCTCCACCAGCGGTAATTCAGCAAGCATTATTAATGCCGTCGAAGCTGCACATGACAGAGACGTTGATGTGATCGCATTAACAGGCCGTGATGGTGGTGTACTTGCCAATCATTTAGCACCAGATGACATTGAAATACGCGTACCAAGCAATTCAACCGCTCGTATTCAAGAAGTTCACTTACTGGTGATTCACTCCTTATGTGATGTGATCGATCAAAGACTGTTTGGCCAATTAGCTGGATAAGAGGTTTATGATGAAACAATTTAAAACATTACTAGGAACAACAGCGCTATGCATTGCTTTAAGTGGTTGTGTTGGCGTACTTGTAGCGGGTGCAGCTTCTTCCGGCGCGGTGATTAGTGATGCACGCAGCTTTAAAGAAATAGAAAAAGACGCGCGGATAAGTCACGATGTCGGCATTGTAATAACCCGCTATAAACCTCTTAAAACCAGCCATATTGTCGTGTCTACTTTTTACCAAATGGTGCTTTTAGCGGGGGAAGTACCTGAAGCGAAATTGAAATCATTAGCAGAAAAATTAACCTTAAAAGTGCCTGGTGTTCGGCGCGTTTATAATCAAATCACCATTAGCCCCAATAGTACCTTGAAAGATCAAGCCCTCGATGCTTGGCTAACCACCAAAGTAAAAAGCAGCATGCTGACAAAATCCGGCTTAAATTCTGGTGGCATTAAAGTCATCAGTGAAAAAGGTGTCGTGTATTTAATGGGCCACCTCACGAATGAACAAGCAAACTTAGCCGTGGACGTTGCTCGTCGTATCGATGGCGTTGAACGCGTGGTAAAGTTATTTAAATATCAAGACTAAAACATAAAACAGGAAGCAACATGAAAATAAGGCATTTGATTTGGATTTTAATACCTCTTTTATGTGCTTCCTGCATCACTACTTTATTTTCAGGTGCGCAATTAGTCTACGATCGGCATGCGATTCAAAAAGGTATTGATAACCAGCAAATTCAAGTCAAAGCCAATCATCGCCTATTTAATCGTTACCCACACTTAAAACAAGCCAATATCTCCATTGTGGCGTACAACAAAGACCTCATTGCCATCGGCCAAGTCCCCACAAAAACAGACAAAGCCCTTGTTTCTCAAGCCTTAAAATCAATCACTGGCGCTCGCCGTTTTTTTAATGAATTAACCGTAAGTCAAAATACCAGCCTGAAGCAAGCCATTAAAGATTCATGGCTAACTGGCAAGTTACGCGCAAAAATGGTCGCTGAAAATGGTATTGACCCCAGCCAATTTAAAATCATAAGTGAAAATAACATCGTCTATATTCTGGGTGACGTTCGAAAGCCTCAAGCCGAAAGAGTCATTCATTTGGCTCAAAATCTTTCTGGCGTCACAAAAATTATCCGTATTTTGCGATATTATCAGTACACATAATTTTCATATCGTTACAGTGATGCTAATAAAACGTTAAGATTCTTTATGTAAAATTTACAAATAATAACCTGCAGACAAAACCTAAACCATGAACTTTAAATCTAATGAACTCATTGCAGACATCTTAATCCTCTTAAAAAATATTTTAAGCGATAAAGATGCTATCGATGTGGCCATTATTGAACGAGAGTCTATTTCACTCGAAGGTTTACACGAGTTCATGGATTTTTCTAAGTGCGGTAAAGGTTGCATTTCCCTAAGTACATTAAAGACCCTAGGAGTCATTCATTCTAATGGCCATATTGGGGATACCCCATTAAGCCAAGAATTGGGATTTAAGTTTGATCGAGATCGTATTGATTGTCTTTTGTATCAAGAGTTGGGTTTAACGGATACACAAAAATTAGTTTTAGATGCCGCACTGTTTAAAGCCTCATTTTTAATTAGCCAAGTCCCTCCTTATAATCGTATTTATTCAAATTTTGAAAATA
>CAWVYD010000014.1:0-17007 GCA_963934185.1 uncultured Legionellaceae bacterium
AAATAAATAATAATATTATATTTCGAGATCAGGGAAAAAATATTTCATTAGACTCTGTTTCAAAGGTGTACATGGAGTCTATGAAGAATAACCATATCCATGTTGCTGCCTTACTTGAGTTGAAATTTCCTCACGCACTGGTTTTGGATTCAGAGTCAAATTTCAATTTTTTTCCTACCCGACTTGCTGATAAAGAGGCGGAGCGTGATGATCTTGCTCTTTATTTAAACAGTCATAATGGGGTAACTGGCTTGGTTGAAGAATCGACATATTTTTGTACAGGCTTATGATTTAATTTTAAAAAGTAATTCTTTTCATTGTCAGTTGATTGTTTTTGAAATCAAACACACTAAAAGTTGAGGCGTTACCAAAAATAGGCGAGACGGCACTGACTAAGTGTTGGGGCAGCGGATCTGCTTTGTTTTTATGTAAACTCATAAAGGCTTGGCGATGCACATGGCCATGAATGAGGCCTTTTATTTGCTTATGAAATTGAGTGGCCAAGGTTAAAAAAGTGTGGTTGGTATGAGGCGTCCATAGGGCAGCGACGTCTGGATGCAAAAAGCGCTTACTGGGCTGAATGCCATAAGGGATGTGGTAGAACATGAGTACTTTTTGCTGCGCTTTTTCTGCAAAAGATAATTGCTTTGATAACCACTTTAGAGATTCATTTGCATAAGCGTCTCTTAGTTTGCCTTTGGTCTTTTTATAAAATAAGTTGGTATTTAACATAATTAAACGCCAAGTCTTACCGATTGTTAGCGCATAATTACCACTGCGGCTCAGTAAATCGCTTTGATGATTGTTTGACTGCGAGAGAATGGGCCAATCCATTGCGATGTCTTTGAAAAATTGCCCGCCAGCATTGCTAACGTAATCACCTAAGTAACCATCGTTATTACCCATAACAAAATAGATTGGTACATGATTAGCTGCCGACTGAAGCTTGATGTGAAGGTATTGGAAGAGCTTTCTAATGAATGTTTCATAGCCTTTGCTTGAACCAAAATAATGTTGGTAGTTCGTTTCCATACCGTGGCCAATAAAGTCGCCAGTGATGACGATAAAGGTTGGTTTTTGTTGTGTTATTTGATGTGATAGCTGCGTAAGCATTTTATTAACTAATTGTAAGTTGCTATCCATGCCAAGCAGTAACCTGCTTCGCTGTTGTGAGGCATTTAAAGATAAGATAGCATCCCACCTTCGGATAGGTTGATTTGCCATTTGATCGACGGTTTTGCAAGCCTTGCTAAAATGACAACCAAGAAACGGGTCAAAATGAATGTCTGATATCGCAATGAAATTAAGAGGCTCTTCTACAGGCTTAGAACTTTGTGCTTGAGAGGCGGTGACCGTTATTAAACAAGGAAAACACAGGATTATTCGAATAAAAAGAAAGTATTTCATGCGTGTTCCTTAGTAACGGGGCAATAATAACGTTCCAATTTTAAACGTTTTAATTGTATGATTGAGCAATATCGCAGATGTACGTATTGTACAGCGAGTCTTTGTGATTGAATAACGTTTTAATCGGATGGTAAGTTTAAAGCGTATAAAGAGAGCATAATTTTTGTTCCATTACTTAATGCTTGCTTAATAAATGTCTGTCAAAATCTACCCAAATTTTGAAGTTGCGTCTATGTCTTGGCGCGTAGAGTGATTATGCCTAAATTAATTGATGTATCCGCTGCGTTTAATAACTGTGCTTTTCACGCCATTGCCGCGCATTTGCTTGCGCATCAAGAAAGAACCAATGCGCTTGGCGTTTTTGATAAATTATTTAACAGGCCTAAGGGTGAATCTGAATTGGTTGATTTGTTTGCAGACAATCAAGCTTTCGAAAACTTTTTCATTCAATTACGATTACAAAAGGCTAAAGCACATCCTGGTGAGGCTGAAGCAGGCGAAATGTTTGAGAAAGTATTAATTTTAGGCGTTGCTTTGAGGAATCATCTCAAACAACTTTTGCTAACAGATGAAGGTGTCAAACAACGCAGTCAGGAACGCTTTGTTGACGTGGTACAAAACTCAAAAGAATCAGCTAAAGACATAGGCATGGATATATTATTGCCCTCACTGTTAGACGGTGAAAATGGTGCAATGGTAGACATATCGAAACAAATTTTTAATCAGCCTAACTTTAATGATTTGACTGAAGAGCAGGTGGTAGCTTTTTGGAAAAAGGGTTGTGCCCGAGCATACGCAAATCATGTTGGCTCTTTGGATGTGTTGGTATCTTATCAAGACATTAAGCCGTTGTGTTACGCGCTTGGCATACCTTTTCAAATGTTTCATTTTATTAAGACTAAACCATTATCACAAGGAGGAGAGGTTGCATCACTTACGATTGATGGGGCAGAGGGGCGTCAATTATTTGAACCATTAACCTTGCTGTTAAATCATGAGCACTATCATATTCAGTTAGAAGATGATAATGCCTTTGCAGCTGTTTTTGAGAAAGATAATGCCTTTTACTGTCAAGCACGCGAGGAATGCATGGCTTTGCCAATCGAAACTACTTATAAGAGTTCGATAGCTCAGCTTGTAAGGCCATTATTGTTTCTTGCCAGTGTTTTGTCGAAAGAAGATCAAAGCATTCCTGCGATTGATAGTTTTCTAAATGCGATTACAGGCAGCTTGGCTAGTAAGATGGGCCATTCTAAGGCATCATCTGTCAAATTACCTTTTGAATCTGTGACGATACGTAAACCAGCAGTAGCTTCCGTTCAGGGAGCAGCTGGTAATGACTTAGTCGATGGGCTAATTAAAGCTGTTTCGTTATTTATGGGGCAGCCAATGCCCATGCCTAATGCGCTAAATGCATTAATGCGCGTATGTAAGGAGTCTGAATATATTAAGCAGGCTGAGCCAAGAGATCCTGCTGCGAATTTAGTGCTGGAGCAACGATTAAAAAATTTGCCGTATTATGAAAGCTCAGGTGCTTTTGTTGAACTAATTGCCAAGATAAATAAACTTCAGCCCCAAGATCGAATGCCTTTAAAGTGTGCTTTGTACGCATTGTTTAATAATGACGCACCCAAGAAGAAGGCAATGGTTTGTACAAATTTAATGGCCATCGCTGAAGTCATGACGGGTGCGCAAGACGTTCCATTGCAGCAAACTGGCCTAGCTTTATTTGCATGTTGCGCGATAGCTTCGGTTATCATTGCGGCAACAATGGGCTTAATAGGGGTAGCGGTAGGGGTCGCAGCGATTGGCGTTGCCTTTTGTGCAATGCTTTATTATACCGGCAGTGCTAAGGGATCTTCTGCCGCTATGATTGACTTCGTTAATGACTTTACTCAAAAGGAATTGTCAACACGCCCTAGTGCCTAGCAGCAGTTGTTAGTGCCTTTTATAACCACTGGTAGATTTTGTGTATCAATAGCGCGATAGAAAAGCCTAAAATCAGTATCACGCTCAGTTTTCCGCCAGGAGTAACAAAGGCCTTACTGTTTCGATGTTGATAGTAGCGTCCGACATAAACCATTAGTGCTGGCAAAAAAAGAAGCAAAACAACGCAGATCATGCCAGCATATTGCATGGCTTGAATGTAAATGCCTGGATAGAACAGTACCAATCCTAAGGGCGGAATAAAAACCAGGCTTGTGATGAGATAGCCCTCTTTACCTTTCTTTTTTAAACTCAAGCCATCAGATAGAAAATCAAACAAACACAGCGACACACCCAAAAAAGCAGTCAGCATGCTGATGGAACTGAAAAATTGAAATAAGTGGCTAATGGTGGGCTGATGAATGGCGTATTCTAAGGCGTGAGCCAGGCCGCTTGTGGCGTGTTTATCATGTAAAAGATGTACTAGGCCGTAATGTCCTTCTTTAGGAACGACGCCCATAATGGCAGCTACCCAGGCTAAGTAGCAAAACAGTGGGAACAAAGAGCCTAGGAAAATAACTTTTTTGAGTTGCTCAATGTCATCATCAAAATAATCGCGCAGTGTTGGCACAATGATGGCAAAACCAAAAGAAGCAATCAGTAGCATGACGGCGTTTTTCAAATAGAACCACTGACCGCCTTGCAGCTTTTCAAGAGATACTTTAGGTGCAATGAGTAGTAGCAATAAAAAATACACAGTCAGTTTGACGTACATTAATGCGCTATTAACTTTATCAACAAGGCTGATACCGCAATAAACAAGGCTTGCAAAGCAGCTTACATATAATAAGGTTATCAGTTGACTGGGTATGTTAAGAGAAAATTGTGATAGGAAGCTTTGTAACAAATCACTGCCACCAGCAATGTAGGCTGAAATTAAGGCGTAGAGTAAAAAAAGATAGGTTATCCAAGTTACCATTTTACCTGGGCGACCAAGGGTGATTTGCGCCATTGAAATCATGTTAGCTCCTTTGGGCAGGTATAAATTGACCTCTAGAATAAAAAAAGCACAAAGCGTCATAGCAAGCCAACAGCCAATAAGCGCTAAGCCGGTATTAAATAAGCCGCTGGCTGCGGTGCCAATGGGTAAGGCAAGCATGCCGCCGCCAAGTGATGTACCAATAATTAATAAAATTCCGCCAATAAATTTCATGTTAATACGCATAATGCCGTCGTAGCCTTAGTCAAATAATGAAAAAATAATTAAGCTTATTGCAATGCTTGCCGTGCCAATCAGCAGTGTTTTACCGCCACTAACGGTATAAGCGTTATTTAACTTTAAATAATAGCGGCCTCGGTAAGCCATTATAGAGGGCAATAAAAGCAGTAAAAACACGCATAGCACGCCGGCAAATTGTAGGGCGGTCATATAGGCGCTGGGATGCATGAGTACTATCATCAGTGGCGGAAAAAAGGTGCATAGGAAAAGTATACCGCCTTGCTTGCCTTCTTTTTTTAATTTTAAACCATCGGCAAGAAAATCTAATAAACCTAACGACACACCCAAAAAGGCTGTCAGCATGCAAATGGCACTAAACGTTCGGAAAAAATCAATAATCCATATGTTTTTAAGGCTAAGGTTTAGGGTATCGGTTAGAGCGGTGTTGATATGAGCGCTTTGGCGAATGGTGTCAAAGGCTGCTTTTGGGATAACGCCCATTAATACGGCGTCCCAAGCAAGGTAGCTCATTAATGGAATGAGTGAGCCAATTAAAATGGCGCGGCGAAGCAGAGTCACGTCATCATTAAAATAACTGCGTAGGCTTGGCACAATGCTGGCAAAGCCAAAGGACGTTACTAATATCAACATGGTGCCAGAGAGTAATTTAAGTTGTCCGCCGCTTAAAAGAGACAGTGAGGCATGTGGACTAATCAATACGATAAGCAACAGTAAAATGCCCAGTTTAAAAAACATTAAGCCTCGGTTTACGCGATCAACAAGGGCAATACCACGATAGACAATGGTACCCAGACCGAGAGTGAATAAAACGTTTGCCATTAGGTCATTTAATGGAACATTGATTAAGGAGAGTAGATTTTGCAGCACGTCACTGCCACCAGAAATATAGGCTGAGAGTAAGGAGTAGAATAAGCAAAGGTAGCCAGCGCCGGTAAGGTATTTGCCAATGGGGCCAAGTGTTTTTTCTGCCATGGAAAGCATGTTGCTGCCAGCAGGTAGGTATAAATTCACTTCGAGAACAAGCAAGGCGCCTAACGTCATCACTAGCCAGCTAAGGACTAAAAAGAGCGCAGAATCAATAAAACCAGTGCTTGCTGTGCTTACAGGCAGTGCAAGCATGCCTCCGCCAATGGAGGTGCCAACGATAAGAAGGATCCCGCCTAAAAGACGACCGTCTAGTTTTTTCATAATGACTTCAAAAACCCCAGTGTATAGAGAAATAAGGATGGATGCGAATAAATTGGAGACATGTATATACCGTTGATGAAGTCATCCAAGTTGTTTTTTGTCATTAAGTTTTCCCATCGAGTATAGCGCAAGTCAAATTGTTTCAAAGAAGTGCATAACTCACGTCATGTGCTATATTTAAACTAAGAGAGTAAAAAGAGATTCAAAGCATGCCAAATAAAAAATATGAAATGATTGATGATGTGACACAGCATTATGATCGTGAAACAGCGGATTCACGAGTTGTATCTGATTGGATCCGCACGTTTAAGGACGGGAAGCTTAAGGTCAATGGCGTGCCGATTGGCAATTTTGAGATTAAAATTGATGGAAAACCTATTGGTAGTTTTCCGGTAGCACCCAATGAGAAGGATAAGGATGAAATAAAAAAAGTGCTCAGAGGTTTTTTCTCAGACGAATTATTGAAAAAAGCAAAACTTACGGATGAAAACAAAGAGAAAACACTTAATTATTTTATGAAAAATTTACATCAAGGAGGTTTGCTTCGTATTGTTTCATTGAGCTTGGGTAACATGTTTCAAATGAGTAGCGGCGGGCCTGTTACGATTGGCGAGGTTTCTGATCAAAGCATCGATTTTCAGTCAACCGAAGAAGGTTTTGGAATAAAAGAGTCAGGGAAAATTAAAAAGCTATCTTTTTTAGACCCAAAGTTAGGAATGCAAGTGGACCAGCCAGGAGGCACCCTAATCGATATTCAGCAATCTAGGGTTGAAATTGATTTTAAGAACTTGTACACAAAGCCAGAAGGTTCAAACGAGAAAGTTAGCGACTTTGAGCCGACCATAACGCAGCGTGAATGCGTCATAAATTATGGAAATGAATCCATCAATCAAAAATTAATTGCTCGAGGGCTTATTAAAGAGATCCCTAAATGGGAAAACTTCCATACAAATAATACGGCTCTTACGTCTGAAAGAATTACGACGTTTAAAGGCAATGCCTTCAATGAGGAAACCTTTACAGATATTTGGCAGAAGGCTATCAAACAAAATAGTATTAAAATAAATGGTAAATTATTAAACGAGCATGATGTGACAGAATACGATCATTTTAAAACCTATCTAGGCATAAAAATGTTTGTTAATAAGGTGATGTTAAAAGATTTCTCAGAAAAGGAACCAGGGAAAAAAGACGAGGCATTGGCAAAGCTAATGACGCACTTGATGCAAGAAGGTGCGTTGTCACCCGTTGCAACAGGTGTTAAGCAATTGATTAAGGACAATTATGAGCTTGCGTCTATTAATCAAGAGGTTGCTGACGAACTGGAGCAATATGATGTGCCAGGTTTATCGGGTATTGAAATGACGAACACATTAAACATCGTTGGCACAGCAGACGGTGTTGATATGCAAGAGATGGTTCAAGTGACAGGCTTGACGGTTCAAGAGGGTGAGTCTAAGACGAGAGCGATTATGCCGGATGAAAGAAAAAATTATCTGATGAAATGCCAAGCAACGCTTTCTCTGGATCTTTCTGGAGATGAACTAAGTGTTAAGGTTCGCAATAATACAGTGAGTTATGGCAATAAAGAAATTTCTAACAATAAAAAGATGGACCCTAGAGGCACCTTACACAAAATATTAGATGTTATTTTGCGAAAACTGGGCATTAATAAAGTGACTCATATTGCGCCAGAGTACGAGAATCCAACACATGAAGATGTATCAGGTTCTAAGGTAGTATCATCACACACGCCGACTAAATTAATTTAGTTTGGGTATTGAAAACCGGGACTTATTCATTCGGCCAGAAATTCATGCCCGCGCGACGTATAAAACGCCTTGCGTGAGTTGCCCCTTCACTTCAAAACGAATTGTCAACACGGCCTAGATCTTACGCAGGAATAAAAAACAAAGCTTGGCGATTTATCGAAGCTCAAAACCTGCCTTTCCAAGGAGCTTGGGTATGGATGCGCTTAATTCATCAGATAAGACTGAAAAGACATACGTAACTTCTAATGATACTTTTAAATCTTGATGGTTCTTGGATTTAGATCTAAGAAGAAGGAAAAGGAAAAGGCTTGATTTAAATCATTCGAATGGTTAAAATTTCAGCAATTATTGGTTGGGTGCGATAGTATCTGCATATATTAGTACTGATGGGGATGTTTACATGTATACCGAGGGAAATATTGTTGTATCGGCAATGTATAAATTTGTTGTGTTAGAGCAATTTGAAGCATTAAAAGCACCGTTACAAGCGTTTATGGAAGCAAATGATGTGCGTGGTACGCTGTTGTTAGCGAAAGAAGGCATAAATGGCACCGTATCAGGCACACAAGCGTCCATCGATGCATTGCATCAATGGCTGGGCTCTCAGCCAGGCTTAGAGAACATCGGTCATAAAGAATCGTATCACCAAAAGCAACCATTTAACCGCACCAAAGTTAAATTGAAAAAAGAGATTGTCGCTTTGGGTGTTGAAGGCGTTGATCCGAATCAAGTGGTGGGTACTTACGTGAAGCCAACGGAATGGAATGCCTTAATTTCTGATCCTGAGGTTGTCGTTGTTGATACACGTAATGATTATGAATATGACATTGGCACGTTTAAAAATGCGCTTAATCCCAACACTCAAACCTTTCGTGAATTCCCAGCTTATGTGAAAGAAAACCTTGATCCTAAAACGCATAAAAAAGTTGCCATGTTTTGTACAGGCGGCATTCGCTGTGAAAAATCAACGGCTTATTTGAAAGATTTAGGCTTTGATGAGGTCTATCACTTAGAGGGCGGCATCTTAAAATACTTAGAAGAAGTGCCCAAAGAAGAGACCATGTGGGAAGGCGATTGCTTTGTATTTGATGAGCGAGTGACGGTTGATCACGATTTGAAAAAAGGCAAATACGATCAATGTTTTGGTTGTCGTTACCCTATTACTGAAGAAGACAAACAAAGTGACTTCTTCCAGCATGGCGTAAGTTGTCCGCGTTGTTTTAATTCGTTAAGTGAAAAGCAAATGGAACGGTTTGCTGAGCGCGAAAAGCAAAGCCAACTTGCAAAAGCGCGTGGTGAATCACACATTGGTGGTGACGTGCTTGAGTCTATGACGCAACGACGAGAAGCGAAGTATCAAGCGAGAGAACAACAACGCAGCGTTTAGTCAGTAGTTACATCAAATGAATGTTTTAAAAAGGGGCCGCTAAAAATGGCCCCTTTTTTTATAATATTGGGTACAGACGTTAAAGATTTTCAGCGGCAAAGTCAGCAAGCCTAGAGCGTTCACCTTTGGCTAGCGTTATGTGGCCACTGTGATCCCAGTGTTTTAAACGATCGACCGCATAGGTTAGACCAGACGTGTTTTCGCTTAAATACGGCGTGTCTATTTGTTTTATGTCACCTAAGCACACAATTTTGGAGCCAGGCCCTGCGCGTGTAATTAATGTTTTCATTTGTTTTGAAGTTAGGTTTTGCGCTTCGTCGATGATGATAAAACGATTAACGAAGGTGCGGCCACGCATGAAATTGAGCGAGCGAATTTTAATGCGCTGTTGGAGCAACTCATTCGTCGCATCTTTTTCCCAATTGCTTGCATGAGAGTCATGCAGAACTTCAAGGTTATCCATTAATGCACCCATCCAAGGCGTCATTTTTTCTTCTTCGGTGCCAGGTAAAAAGCCAATGTCTTCACCGACGGGAATGGTGACACGCGTCATAATAATTTCAATGTAGCGTTTTTCATCCAGCACTTGTTGCAAGCCTGCGGCAACCGTCATCAGTGTTTTACCGGTACCGGCAGTGCCTTGAAGCGTAACGATGTCAATTTCTGGGTCGAGCAATAAGTTAAGTGCAAAATTTTGTTCGTCATTACGCGCTTGAATACCCCATATGGCATTTTTTTTAAGGCTGTAATCGCGGGCTAGCTCAATCGTTGCTGTATTGCCATTAATCTTACGAACAATGGCAGACAGTTCATTATTTTCTGTTCTAATGCAGTCATTGGGTGACCAGTTTTCAACATCATCCCCTGTCACGCGATAGTAAGCGCGGCCACTATCCTCCCAAGACTCCATGTTTTTTGAGTGTGATTCCCAAAAGTCATTGCTAACAACGTGTTGGCCATGGTGTAAGAGGTTTACGTCATTTAATACTTTGTCATTAAAATAATCTTCGGCTTTTAAGCCTAAAATGCTTGATTTAATGCGAAGGTTAATGTCTTTGGAAACAAGAATGATTTCTCGGTTTGGATGCTTTTCTTGCAAAGCCAAAGCCGTTGCTAAAATGGTGTTATCTGCTTTGCTGCCGGGCAATGAGTCGGGCAACAGGGTATCGTTTAGATGATCTGTTTGAAAAAATATTTTACCCGAGCAGCTTTCGCCGTTAGCCTGGCTTAGGAAGCTAGGTATAGGTAAGCCTTGCTTTATGTCTATGTCTTTATGTTCGCCCATTAATTCAACGAGCATGCGATTGGTTTGACGCACGTTACGTGATACTTCCGACATGCCTGTTTTATGACTGTCTAATTCTTCAAGCACCACCATTGGCAAGAAGATATCATGTTCTTCAAATTTAAAGATTGCAGAAGGATCGTGCATTAGCACATTGGTATCAAGAACAAAAAGTTTTTGAGCTGTCATATGGCTATCCTTAATTTAGAGGGAGGAGGGACTTCTTAACAGGTTTCTAAAAATGCAAGCAGGTCGCGAACGTGATTTTTTACCTTTACTTTGCGTTGTTCGAACATAAGCACTCCTTTTTCATTAATGACAAAAGTTGAGCGTTCAACGCCCATGTATTTTTTGCCAAACATGCTTTTTTCTTTCATGACATTAAACAAGTTACAAATACTCTCATCAGGATCGCTAATGAGTTCAAAAGGGAGGGATTGTTTGTCTTTAAATTTTTCATGAGACGTTAGGCTGTCGCGTGAGATACCAAATACTTCAGTATTTAAGTCTTTAAATGCTTGGTGTTTATCGCGAAAGTCTTGAGACTCTGTTGTGCAACCAGGTGTTGAATCTTTTGGGTAAAAATATAAAACGACTTTTTTGCCTTGTAAATCGGCAAGAGAGCCTTTGAGATAGCTGGTTGCTTCAAAAGAAAAAGAGGGAACAACGCCATTCATTTCAACCATAAGTAATTGCTCTACATAGTAAAACTTTATTTTAGCGGGATAAGTGAGCTTGCGTCTACTGTTAAATTTAGAGAGTGAGTTACTGGGTTTTCATAATACGAGCTTTATCACGTTGCCAGTCTCTGTTTTTACTGGTTTCGCGTTTGTCATGTTGTTTTTTACCCTTAGCCAATGCGATTTTAATTTTGATGTGATTTTGTTTCCAATAGAGTGACAAAGCGACAATGGTGTAACCTTTTTGATCTCGATACGCCATAAGCTTATTTATTTCACGTCGGTGCAACATTAACTTTCGTGTGCGAATGGGATCGGTTTCAATGTGGGACGCTGAGGTCGTAAGTGGCTGAATTTGAGCGCCAAGTAACCAAGCTTCATTGTGTTTAATAATGATATGGCTATCAATAAGTTGCACTTTACCCAAACGCAGGCTTTTGACTTCCCAGCCTTGCAATACTAAACCTGCTTCAAAATCTTCCTCGATAAAAAAATCAAAGCGAGCTTTTTTATTTTGAGCAATTACATTATCTGGTACTTTATTTTTTTTAGCCATTTGAGCTCAAAAATTATTTATGATTGGTCGCATTGTATATAGACCTAAACTTCTTGGCAATGCATGGAACTTAGCCATTAACACAAGGGCGCTTCAAAATGAATTGTCAACACGCTCTAATGCAGTACAGGTGTGAGTCTTTCTCAATTAACGCCAAAGGTTTGGCGTGGGTTATAATCTGTTAATTTTGCAAGTTGTTCATATAATTTTTTAGACTCATCTTTATCAATTGGTGGAATGATGATTTTTAAGGTAATGAATAAAGCGCCTGGCGTTTTTGCTGGTAAGCCTTTTTCTTTTAAGCGCAGTTTGTTACCCGAATTAGAACCTGCAGGGATGGTTAAGTTTATAGTGCCATAAGGGGTTGGTACGCCAATGCTTGCGCCAAGGGCTGCCTCCCAAGGCGTGATTGGTAATTCCAAATAAAGATCTTTGCCGTGTAATTTATAAAATTTATGAGGGGCGATTGATACTTCTATAATCAAATCCCCTGACTCTGCATTGATGCCAGTAGCTCCTTTCCCTTTTAGGCGGATCTTTTGTTTATCTTCGATGCCTTTAGGAATTTTCACTTTAATGGCTTTGGGCGTTGAATTATCAGTAGAGCCTTGAAGTTGTAATAATTTATCGACGCCTTCAATGCTGTCTTCTAAACTAATTTTTATTTTATTGTGAATGTCTTGTCCCTTAACTTTTTTTTGCTGACGAGCACGTGATTTTCCTTGGCCAAACATAGAGCTTAAAATGTCTTCAAAATTAACGCTTTGTGATTGATTAAAATTCTTACCGCCTTGGCCGGCGCCTTGTTCTTGAGCAAACCCTTGATGTGGATTTTGCCATTGGTCGCCATATTGATCGTAAGCTTGACGCTTTTCATCATTTTTTAGTACGTCGTAAGCTTCACCTAATTCTTTGAATTTCGTTTCAGCATTTTTTGCTTTATTAAGATCCGGATGATATTTACGCGCCAACTGTTTATATGTTCGCTTTATGTCTTCTTTACTTGCTTTTTTATCAAGCCCCATTACTTTATAGTAATCTTGTTTGGCCATTTTATTTTTCCTACAATTCAATTTATCCTGTTATATCACTCTCTAATTATTTTATAAAGTGACTGCGAACAGACATTATTGATATCGTGTATTTATCTCTTAGGAAAAGGCGCACTTGCGTGATAAAAAAAGACGAAACATTAACATTAAAACAGCTTGGTATTGATACTTATAAAGAGGCGGTTGTCTTTATGAAAAAAGATAGTCATACAGCCAATGGATATGAAGATGCGTCATTTCCGTTGGGTATATCTGTCGCTCTGAAGGGTTTGAAGCACATGCCCGACTGGGTTAAAAAAGGAGCAGGCGCTTTTTACTGTCTATGCCGAGTCGGCTGGTGAATTACGCTATGCTGTTTCGTTATTAAAAAAAACACCTAATATTATCTACGTGGAGGCAAAGGAATGAAACCATTAATACTAAATTTGTTTCGTGATAATGACATGCTCGATCTTTTAACGAGTCAACGGGATATCGAAGCAGCCAAATTCACACTACGACGCTTTCCTGATGGTGAAACGTACATCAACTTTGAGACGTCATTAAAAAACCGAGAGCTTATTGTTTTAGCCAGTCTGGATAAGCCGGATCCTAAATTTTTACCACTCATCTTTACTGCTAAAACCGCGAAAGAGTTAGGTGCCACTCGCATTGGTTTATGCGTGCCTTATTTGCCTTACATGAGGCAAGACAAACGCTTTAATCCGGGCGAAGCGGTTACGTCAACGCATTTTGCTTCTTTAATTTCAGACTCGTTTGATTGGCTGGTAACCGTCGACCCTCATTTGCATCGTCGTGAAAATTTAGGCGATATCTATTCCATAGCCAGCACAGTATTACACGCAACATCGAGCGTTTCAGCATGGATTTCTAATAACATTTCAAAGCCTTTATTAATTGGGCCAGACAGTGAAAGTGAACAATGGGTCAGCAGCATTGCACAAGCAATTGGCGCGCCTTATATTATCTTAGAAAAAATTCGGCACAGTGATAATGAGGTCGAAATTTCAAAACCAGCGATTGATGGCTATATGGCGCATACGCCTGTTTTAATCGATGACATCATCTCAACGGCGCAAACCATGATTGAAACGGTTAAGTCTTTAAATCAGGCGGGAATGAAACCTACTGTATGCATCGGTGTTCACGCTATTTTTGCAAATGATGGCTATAACGCTTTATTAAATGCGGGCGTAGACTCAGTGGTAACGTGTAATGCCATTGAGCATGAGACGAATCAAATTGATCTGTCTTTGTTATTAATCGAGGGTGTAAAACGTCATTTAGCGACGGGCTTTTGAGATGGATTAATTTGAAGTAATTTAAAAAGTAATTGACTACTATGATAAGAGGCTTTGAATGGGGCAGTAGTTCTTTGACAAAACCTTGAATATGTGCTTTCTTAATAAAACGTGTTAAGGGATTATTAGTTTTAAGTGAATGTTACCCTCCTTCTTATTTATGCCTGCGCGAAGTATAGAAGGGTGAAGGTATAAATTGTGCTCAGTGAAGCACTGAGAATTTAAGGAGACAAGGATGTCAAAAAGAATTTTTTTAGCGATGATGTTAAGTACATTATCTTATATGTCCCATGCGGACGTTGGTGATGAAACGGCTACGCAAGTTAAATCGATCGTCGTGTTTGGCGATTCATTATCCGATAATGGCAATACGGCAAAATTGCTTAAAAGCCTTCGCCAAGTTGACGAGCCTTCTTTCCTTGTAGCGCCTCTTAAAACATTTGTTTTTCGTAAGATGGATGACTTTGCAAAGGACTATTATGTGCCGCAATCCATTGTTATGGCAGGTAAACAGTTAGCCAGAGAGTTTTTTGATGTGGAATTAGCACCGCTTTTAGCGGGCGTGGTTGCTGTGATTCGAACGGTGCCGATTATTCCTGAGTCACCTTACTGGAAGTATCGTTTTTCAGATGGAAAAGTATGGAATGAAAATTTAGCAAAGTCTTTGGGGCTGGATACCAGTGATGCAGATGAATATTATAACAATGCATATGGCGGCAGCTGGGCCACAAGTTATGATCATCAACTAACCACCTGGAATGTTATTCGTCACCCATCGCTATCCATTACAAATTTAATTCAAGGTAAGTTACTTCCGCCAAGTTTGGGGCTTGAAATAAGCGCTTATATTTTAAATTTTGGTAAAGCAGCCTCAGATAAAACCTATTTTATTTTTGCGGGTAGCAATGACTACTTGAACATGCTTCAGTTTGAAGATAATTATAACCCTGCCAACATGTCGTCTTATGTGAATCATGTGGTAAGTGGTGTTTTATATTCAGCAGAGCGTTTGATGCTAGCCGGCGCAAAAAAAGTGGTCATGTTTGGTGTGCCAGACATTGGTAACACACCTAACTACAGACATACCATGGATGAAGAGGTGATAACCAAAGCGTGTGACTGGCATAACGAGCGCTTAACGATTGGCATTGATGCGTTGCGGGCGAAATATCCAGAGGTCAAAATTACTCACATTAATACGCAGCAAGTCTTTACTAGCTTATATAGTAAAGCAGCATCGTATGGCATAAGTAATACGCAAGATGCGTGCATTGATTTGCCATTACCAGGTTATGCATTTACAGCTAACGCACCATCGCATAAATCCTTTGGTTACAATGCGGTGTTAGAATACGCACAATACCTGAAAGTACCCAATGGTTTTGGTGGGTTTAAAAATAATTTTCATGCGTGTTCAAACCCAGAAACGTACGCATTTTGGGATATTATCCACCCAACGGCGGCTACGCATAAGGCATTAAGTAATGAAGTATGTGAGTTAATGAAGGCAGATGGTTATAGCATGGAATGCAAAGGATAAATTTATATGCTATTATTACCTTTGTTCTAACTGTTTCTTACACATCGAACCTGGGGGCGATCAGGCTTCGACATGGGTACTGACGCTTTTTAGTGCATGCCGAGAATGTAGCTTTCTCGTTAACAATGCTGCAAAATTTTAAATGCAAACGAAAATAACTTTGCTGGTGAACTTGAGGGTGCTATTGCTGCGTAAGCAGTAATAAAACTTTTTTAGTTTTACCACATTGGGCGGCGTTAAACCCGCTCACCATTGGCCCGATTTGATTGTGGGTAGGTGTTCAATGGTCATTTTACATAATCTCGCGTTAGGCACGGCCTCTGGTGTGTAACGTTAAACTTTAGAGGATAGCCAACAACCATCCTGTCAGTCGGAGGGCGGTTGGTAAATCCAAAAGACCTGACTAAGCATGTAGATCTATGAGTGAATGGCTTGTGGACGCGGGTTCGATTCCCGCCGCCTCCACCAACTTGTAAAACCATCTCTGACCATCAGAGACAATCAAAAACCATATGAAAACAGTCAGTTAGTGGCTGTTTTGCTGGCCTTCAAATGGTCTTTTATGGTCTCTTGTTGGCACAAGAACCACCCAAAAACTGCCTAAAATCCTAAAAAAAGTACCCATTATCTGCCCAAAAAATTGGGGTGATTCATAGGTTAGGATAGTCATCTAAATAGCGATGAAGACAAAAGCCTAGTCTGACGTATGTTGCAAAATACGTGATTTAAGATCTGTTATGGGCGTTGGTAATTTAAATATATTTTTGATAATGCTGAATGTGATTTTTTGCCTGGTTGAGTTACTTACTTACTGGTGATTAAATTATAATGAGCAGATCTTCTGAATCACCTTACCAGTAATTTCACCATGAACATTCTTGTCATTAGCACAAATACTTGCCCAATCATTGTTAAGAGCGGAAGTGTATTTTAACTTGTGCAAGAGTGGATCTCTATTGATTTAGATCTTTGTAAAATACAAGTTTAATCAAGTTCTTACCGAAGATAATGATGATAAAGAGAATGATATAACACAAGTTAAAATACACTTTCTCTACTGTTACCCAAAACACCCTGAAAATGAACCATGCCTTTTTTAGGGCTACCGCACCTAAAAAGCACGCATTCACAGTGTCAGGCCCCGTTAGCACAATAAAGTGAATTTAAACACGATTAGAAACAGGTACCTGGGTAGTTACAAAAAAAATGATTAATTACATATCGTTAAAAAAGTAAGTATATTAATGGGATACTTCTTTTAATTGTGATGATAAATGTTAAAACTTAATAAATTAAATACCACGCAAATTAAAAATGATATTTTTGGTGGTTTAACAGCGGGTATTGTTGCACTGCCTTTGGCGCTCGCCTTTGGGGTTCAATCTGGCTTAGGCGCTATTTATGGATTATATGGGGCAATGATTTTAGGTATGATTGCCGCCATCTTTGGTGGTACTAAAACACAAGTAAGTGGTCCTACCGGGCCAATGACCGTTGTCACTGCATTGGTGGTTACGTCAGCCATTAAAAATGCAGGAAGTTTGGAGTTAGGCATGGGAATTGTCATTGCCTCATTTATGCTTGCAGGTGTTTTCCTTATGATTTTTGGTGCGTTGAACATAGGCAAGTCAGTTCGGTACATGCCTTATCCCGTTGTCTCTGGTTTTATGTCT
>CAWVYD010000015.1:0-16715 GCA_963934185.1 uncultured Legionellaceae bacterium
ATTTTAGGTTTGTATCAGTTAAAACACATGGCTTTAAAGCCTTTTGCTGCGGTGAATGAAACGGTTAAGTTAGCCAAACAATGCAATAAAGTTTGGGCTAGAGGTTTAATCAATGCTGTTTTACGCCGTTACTTACGTGAAGGTGAAAGCCTTGAGCAAGCATTGTCGGATAACCTTGAATTTAAGCACAGTCATCCCTTATGGTTAATCAAACGATTTCAAGCGGCAAAATTATCAGTCACCGATGTTTGCCGAGAAAATGAAAAGCGAGCGCCGGTATGTTTGCGAATTAATACTCAAAAAATATCCAGAGATGAATATCAAAAGCTACTGGTGAAACAGGATATTATTGCCCTTGAGTCGCCTTATTTAGACAATGCGTTAGTGCTTGAAACCAAAGTAAACGTCACAGAATTACCTCATTTTAAAAAAGGCTATGTGTTTATTCAAGACATTGCTGCGCAATTTGCATGTTCATTATTGGATTTAACGGATGGCCTAACCGTGCTTGATGCGTGCAGCGCGCCGGGCGGGAAATTAACGGCAATGCTTGAAGTGGCGCCGTCACTTAAAAAGGTGGTTGCGCTCGACAGCAGCGAAAGCCGTATGAAAAGAATCAATGAGAATTTAACACGATTAAATCAAAGCGCAGAACGGGTTGTCGGTGATGCACGCACCCCAAGCGTATGGTGGAATGGCGAGTTATTTGATCGTGTTTTATTGGACGCGCCATGCTCAGCCATTGGCGTTATTCGACGACATCCGGACATTAAATTATTACGTACACCGGAGGCTGTAAGGGATGCGGTAAAAAGGCAACAGGAAATTCTTACTTCTCTTTGGCCTTTGCTCGCCCCTGGCGGTCGGTTAGTCTATGCAACGTGCTCAATTTTACCTGAAGAAAATGAACGACAGATTGAACATTTCATTGAGCAATCTGAAGATGCTAAACACGTAGACATACACCTTCCTTTAGGACAAGCCAAAACGATGGGTTGGCAATTATTGCCTGGCGAATCAGATGGTTTTTATTATTGTGTATTAGAAAAAAGGATGGGATAAACAACCTAATTCACCTGATACACACGCAGCTTCGTTGAGTGTGGCATTAGGCGTAATGTTATGGTCGATTTTTAGATTATCTGTCTCTTGAGTCGTAGCGTTTGTTGTAAGATTGATGGCAGAACTTTCTTCAATACACGCTGAAAAATCGTTACGAGACAGTAATTTTGTATGACTAAGAGAGAGTTCAATGGCGTCGATTTCTTGCTCGTCTTCGCTGAGAGCGGCGTTTGCGAGACCACTTTTCAACCAATAATGGAAGGTGTGGATGTTTAGGGCAATCAAAAACGTTGAAATAACCAAGCCCAGCGGGACGGTAAGTGCGGGAATAACAAAATATAAGCTAAGGCTGAGTGCAATGATTGCGCTGTTTAAAGTGACTAGCGTTGTATAGATATAATATTTTTCTCGTGCATTTAATGCTGCAGTGTCTGGTATGTCTTCGCGTAAACGATTAATAGTCATGTGCTCAGCCCACCACCAAAATGCATTGCTGCCTAAAAATAACCAACAACTTGCTAATCCAAGTGTTACTGGCATAAATAAACTGGCAGCCAAAGCAGCGCTTGCTGCAATGCCAAGCATAGCGGCATAAAAATACTGGTTCGTGTGCAGATATTCACGTTCAAACTGCGCTTTTAATTCGTCTGCAATGTGTGGTCTTGATGCATGAACGTCATTGACCGACATGAGCCAGGCAACGTAACCACCTAAATAAGATAATGCGGACAGTATAAAGCAACCACTTGAAATAAAAGGTAAATTTATTTTATTGAATCGGCTAATGAATAACCCTGCAAAAAATAGTTTACCTGATATGTCATCTAAGCGTTGTCGTTGATTCATGCGTTAGAGACTGTCCTTAAGAAAGTATTGAGACGGATATTTTCATTGTGTCAATATATTCCACTTCATGCAACGTTTTGACCTTTCTTTTTTCAAAATCAAAATGCTTTCAAGGAGGTTTGTGATATGCAATAATTGGTCGTTTTATGCTTGTCGTAAGTGATGGGTGTATGGCCAAGTCTACCCTACGCATAATGGAGAGTTCAATGGATACAAATAAGCAAAAAGCGCTTGAAGCTGCGCTCAGCCAAATCGATCGTCAATTTGGTAAAGGTTCTGTCATGAAAATGGGTGATTCATCCATAGCAAAAGACATTGACGTGATTTCTACCGGCTCTATCGGTATTGATGTTGCTCTTGGCATAGGTGGTTTACCTAAAGGTCGAGTGGTTGAAATTTATGGCCCAGAATCATCGGGTAAAACAACCTTAACGTTGCAAGTGATTGCGGAATGTCAAAAAATGGGCGGCACCGCTGCCTTTGTGGATGCTGAGCATGCATTAGACGCTAATTATGCTGAAAAATTAGGCATTAACGTTGATGAATTATTGGTGTCTCAGCCAGATACGGGTGAACAGGCACTTGAAATTACCGATATGCTAGTGCGTTCTGGCGCCGTTGATGTGGTGGTGATTGACTCGGTTGCTGCGCTTACGCCTAAGGCTGAAATTGAAGGTGATATGGGTGATACACACGTTGGTTTACAAGCACGATTAATGTCTCAAGCACTTAGAAAATTGACGGCTAATATCAAGCGCTCCAACACGCTTGTTATTTTCATTAATCAGATCCGCATAAAAATTGGTGTGATGTTTGGTAATCCTGAAACAACCAGTGGTGGTAACGCGTTAAAATTTTATTCATCGGTTCGTATTGATATTCGTCGAACGGGCGCCATTAAAAAAGGCGATGAAATTTTAGGTAACGAAACACGCGTTAAAATTGTTAAAAACAAAGTAGCGCCTCCGTTTAAATTAGCGGAATTTGATATTTTGTATGGCATGGGAATTTCGCGTCAAAGTGAGATTATATCCCTTGGTGTTAAATTAGGCTTCATTGAAAAGTCTGGCGCATGGTATAGCTACAATGGCGATCGCATTGGTCAAGGTAAAGAAAACGTACGTTTGTTTATGCTTGAAAACGTTGCCATTGCGGAAGAAATTGAAGCTAGAATTCGGGCTGAGTTACTACCCGAAAAAGTTGAGAACCCTACTAAAGTGACGAAGAAAGATAAGCAAGACAGTGAGCATTAAAGAAACTTATCACGCCGCGCAAGGCTTACTTGCGCGGCGTGAACATTCGCAGTTGGAATTAGAACAAAAATTAACACGAAAAGATCATGAGTTAAGCGATGTGTTAATGGTCATTGAACGGTTAAAAGAACAAGGCTTTCAAAGCAATCAACGTTATGCTGACAGTTGTTTTCGAAGTCGCGCTAACAAAGGCTACGGACCTAATTTCATTAGGCAATATTTGCAGCAACGTGGCATCTCCGATTCTTTAGCTTATGAGACGGAGAAAAACAGTGACATCAACTGGTTTGATTGCATTAAAAAAGTCTGGGAAAAAAAATATTTAGGTGCCCCACAGGACATAAAAAGCACCGACAAACAAAAAAATTTTTTGTATTATCGTGGCTTTGATGCCAGATTAATCTCTCAATTGTTTAACGACATTAAATAGGTTTATACATGAACAGCGCTAAGTTACGACAGTTATTTCTTTCTTATTTTGAAAACAAAGGCCATCGCATTGTTGCCAGCAGCCCATTGGTGCCAGGAAACGATCCAACGCTGCTTTTTACCAATGCAGGTATGGTGCAATTTAAAGAAACCTTTTTAGGTGAAGAGCCTCGCAGTTATAATAAAGCAGTGAGTTCACAGCGCTGCGTTCGTGCAGGCGGTAAGCATAATGATTTAGAAAATGTAGGGTATACAGCGAGGCATCATACGTTTTTTGAAATGCTGGGTAACTTTAGTTTTGGCGATTATTTTAAACGAGAAGCCATACAATATGCGTGGTCTTTTTTAACGGAAGAACTTAAATTACCAGCAGAAAGATTGTGGGTAACCATTTACGATGAAGATAATGAAGCAGCAGATATTTGGCTAAATGAAATGGGCGTCTCTGCAGAACGTTTTTCACGTTGTGGCGCAAAAGATAATTTTTGGTCAATGGGCGATACAGGGCCGTGCGGCCCGTGTTCAGAAATTTTTTACGATCACGGCGAAGACATTTGGGGTGGCCCGCCAGGCAGCCCAGAAGAAGACGGTGACCGTTACGTTGAAATTTGGAATTTAGTGTTTATGCAACATAACCGTGATGCTAAGGGTGTGTTAACCCCGTTGCCTAAACCATCGGTTGATACTGGCATGGGCCTTGAGCGCATAGCGGCGGTATTGCAAGGCGTACAAAATAATTATGACATTGATTTATTTCAAGTATTAATCACTGCTTTGTATGGCTTAACGGCAGGGCAAGACAGACACAATGCCTCGTTTAAAGTCGTGGTGGATCACATTCGTTCGAGTTCTTTTTTAATTTTAGACGGCGTGTTACCCGGCAATGAAGGGCGTGGTTATGTGTTAAGACGGATCATACGTCGCGCGGTAAGACACGGTCATAAACTTGGTTTAAACGACGGGGCTTTTTTCCATAAATTGGTTGCGCCTTTGTGTGACGTGATGGGCGACGCTTATCCTGATTTGGTTGAGCAACAAGCACATTTAGAAAAAATCATTAAGCAAGAAGAAGAGCAGTTTTCTCGTACGTTAACCCATGGCTTGCGGTTACTTGAAGCAGACATTGCCGCCTTAAGTGATGACACACTTTCAGGTGATACGGCGTTTAAATTATTTGATACGTATGGCTTTCCGCTTGATTTAACCGCAGACATTGCGCGTGAACGTTCACTTAATGTTGATGAGGCTGGTTTTAAACGTGCCATGGAAGCGCAACGTGATGCGTCTCGTGCGGGCAGTCAATTTAAAAATGAGCTCAGTTCAGACATCAAGCTTGATGTAAGCAGCGATTTCATAGGTTATTTTGATGACCAAGCCAACAGTAAAATAACAGCTTTGCTTAATGCTGAGGGTGAGTCGGTATCATTCGTTACAGCAAGCAAAGAAAAAGTGGGCATTGTCTTAGAGCAAACGCCCTTTTATGCTGAGAGTGGCGGACAAGTGGGTGATACCGGCACGCTAAGCGCGAAGGGCATTGTCTTTGATGTGCAAGACACACAAAAACAAGGCCAAGCCATTATTCATTATGGCGTGTTAAGCAATGGTTCATTAGCGATTAACCTAGAACTTAAGGCAGTGATTGATGTTGATAGGCGACGTGCCATTCGCGCCAATCATTCGGCTACGCACTTAGTGCATGCAGCGTTAAAGGTAGTCTTAGGTAAACATGTATTACAAAAAGGATCGCTTGTAACCGCTGATAAAGCGCGTTTTGATTTTTCTCATTATGAGCCGATGTCTGTGGATGATTTAAATGAAGTTGAGCGTTTGGTTAACCAACAAATCCGCTTAAACCATTCCGTATTAACACAAGAAATGGACGTCGATGACGCTAAAGCGACGGGTGCCATGGCGTTGTTTGGTGAGAAATACGGAGATATGGTTCGTGTATTAAGCCTTGGCGATTTTTCAACGGAACTGTGTGGCGGTACGCATGTTGAGCGCAGTGGTGATATTGGTTTATGTCGTTTAACGCATGAAACCGGCATTGCTTCTGGGGTACGTCGTTTAGAGTTTATTTCGGGCGAAATGGCGTCAGAGTATGTATTAACTCAAGAGCGATTACTTAATCAAGCCAGTGAGCGTTTACAGACAACGGCATCGTCTTTATTTTCAAAAATAGAAAGCCTGGTTAATCAACAAAAAACATTAGAAAAAGAATTGTCTACGTTACAAACTAAAGTGGCGGCAGCCTCGGGCAATCAACTGCTTGAAAAAGTGGAACGTTTTGGTGACTATTCTTTATTGCTTGTGCGTCTTGATGGGTGTGACCCTAAGTCACTTCGCGCTACGCTTGACGGCTTAAAAGATAAATTAAAAAAAGCCGCCATTGCCTTGGTTGCCGTTAATGGCGAAAAAATGAATGTGATAGCAGGCTTAACCAAAGATGCCTTAACGCACATGCCGGATGCAAAATTTATGGTGCAAACCCTTTGCGGCAAAGGGGGCGGTAGGCCAGACATGGCTCAAGGTGGTGGATTATTGGCGCAGGATTTAGATAAGCGATTTAATTCTATTAGAGACAGCGTAAAAGAACAACAAGGATAAGTTTCGTGTTTATAAGGAAAAAAAAATGCCTGTTTTAGTTTTAAAATTTGGTGGCACGTCAATGGGAAGCCTCGAGCGGATCGACAACGCTGCGAACATCATTATTAAAGCCCAAAATGAAGGGTATGATGTGGCGGTGGTTGTATCTGCAATGGCGGGTGAAACCGATAAATTGATTGGTATGGCAAAGCAGATCTCAAACAGATCAGATGAACGTGAATATGCCATGTTGGTATCAACGGGTGAGCAAGTATCTATGTCCTTACTTGCCATGACGTTACAAGCCAAAGGCGTTGCTTCAAAATCATTGACGGGTTGGCAGGCGGGCGTGCAGACGTGCAGTCATTATCGAAAGGCTCGCATTGAAACCATTGATAATTCAAAAATATTGTCTTGTTTTAAGGAAAATCTAATTGTTGTTGTGGCTGGGTTTCAAGGGCTTGATGACAATAATGAGATCACCACCTTAGGTAGAGGCGGTTCGGATACGTCTGCGGTTGCCTTAGCGGCTAGTTTAAAGGCGGAAGAGTGCCGGATTTATACCGACGTTGATGGTGTTTATACGACCGATCCACGGGTTGTGCCAGATGCAAGGCGACTTGAATGCATTACTTTTGAAGAAATGCTCGAGATGGCTAGCCTTGGCGCTAAAGTGCTTCAAATTCGCGCGGTGGAGTTTGCGGGTAAATATAACGTACCACTACGCGTGCTGTCTTCTTTCGTAGAAGGGCCTGGCACATTAATTACTTATGAGGAAAAATCCATGGAACATGCGCTTGTCTCAGGCATTGCGTTTAATCGCACTGAAGCAAAAATTAGTATCTTAGGGGTGCCAAATGAACCCGGTGTTGCCGCAAAAATATTAGGGCTGGTTAGTCGTCATGACATAGACGTGGATATGATTATTCAAAATCTTGGTGATGAAGGTAAAACGGATTTTACCTTTACGGTGCATCGTGATGATTACGTTCAAACCATGGAATTATTAACCGAGTTGTCTGATGAGCTTGCCGCACATGGTGTCAGAGGCGATATGAAAATTGCCAAATTATCATTAGTGGGTGTGGGCATGAGGTCGCATGCGGGTATTGCCAGTCGCATGTTTACATGCTTAGCGGAAGAGCGCATTAATTTACAGTTAATTTCCACTTCAGAAATTAAAATATCTGTGATTGTTGATGAAAAATATTTAGAGTTAGGCGTGCGAGCGCTTCACACAGAATTTGAGCTAGCTAAAAAAGCGGTCGAAGAGTTTGATCCAAAAGTGCTTGATTAATCGTGAAATATCAATGCAAGGAGTGCACTCATCAAGTTAATCAGTGGGCAGGACAATGCGGAAAATGTGCTGGTTGGAATTCATTGGTTGAAACCAGCGCCACAAAAAAAGATAAACGCCAATTAAATTTCCATGGCTACACAGGCAGTCAAGCCCAAGTGGTGGACATTAAAAGCATAACGTTTAGCGAAGACGAGAAATTACTTACCAGCAGCAAAGAATTAAACCGGGTTTTGGGTGGTGGTTTGGTAAAAGGCTCGGTGGTGTTGCTTGGTGGCGATCCAGGTATTGGTAAATCAACACTGTTACTTCAAACCTTAGCGAGCTTATCTCAAACCAGTAAAGTCATTTATGTGACGGGCGAAGAGTCATTACAACAAGTGGCGTTACGCGCTAAACGGCTGCAATTAAATTACGATAAATTACAGTTATTCATTGAAACCCATGTTGAAAACATCATAAAAGTCGCTAAAAAAGAACAACCGTTGGTTATGGTGATTGATTCCATTCAAACCATTTATACCGATACATTAAGCGCAACACCGGGCGGCGTGAGTCAATTAAAAGAAAGCACACAGCTCTTAGTTCGTTTTGCAAAATCAACGGGTATAACGCTCTTTATCGTCGGACACGTTACCAAAGAGGGCGCGTTGGCTGGGCCGCGTGTGCTAGAGCATATGGTGGATACGGTCCTTTATTTTGAAGGCGATCGGGATAATCGTTTTCGCATGATCCGCGCCATTAAAAATCGCTTTGGCGCGGTCAATGAGCTTGGTTTATTTGCCATGACAGACAAAGGCTTAAAGGACGTTAGTAATCCATCGGCTATTTTTCTATCCAATGAAAATAAAGACTTAGCTGGCAGCGTTTTAATGGTCACCAAAGAAGGTTCACGGCCCATTTTAATTGAAATACAAGCATTAGTTGCAACCAGCCAAGGCTCAGCACGACGTATTTCTGTGGGTATTGATAGCAATCGCCTTGCCATGTTACTGGCCGTTCTTAATCGCCATGGCGGCGTTCAATGTTATGACAATGATATTTTTATTAACGTGGTCGGTGGTGTTAAAATTACTGAAACGGGCAGTGACTTAGCCGTATTATTAGCCATTGTTTCATCACTTAAAGACGTTGCCATTCCATCTCAACTCGTTTGTTTTGGAGAAGTAGGCTTAGCCGGTGAGATAAGGCCGGTGCCAAATGGTCAAGAGCGTTTGCAAGAAGCGATAAAACATGGCATGACAACGGCGATAATCCCTAAAGCCAATGCACCTAAAAGTTTAAAAAACATGACAATTTTCCCCATTAGCACCATCAGTGACTTAATTGATATTGTCCGTGATGAAGCGTTCGCAAGGTGTTAGGACATTAAAACTTATGTCAAGCATTCTGCTTAGTTTGGGTATAGGAGCGGTCGATTCCCTATGATTTAGATACAAGCGGTTAACCGTTCCTGGGCCGATGCGAGATAAGGCTTAATATTAATATCAGCAGTAATAAGAAAATAATTATGGGTGCATTACCCAGTATTAAAAAAGGCGTGTTGCCTTGATAACCTTGAATTTTACCATGTAAATAGCCTTGTCTTGCCATGGGTATGATATGAGTTAGTTTGCCTTGATTATTAATGAAGGCAGTTAGCCCATCATTGCTGGCAAAAAGTTGTGCGCGTCCAGTTTCTAAAGAACGCATTTGGGCAATTTGTAAGTGTTGCGCTTTAGCAAATGAATGACCAAACCAACTGTCATCCGTTAGGGTTAAAATCAAATTACTTTTTCCAATTCGATTTAAATAAGCACGGGTATTAAACGCAATTTCAAAGCAGACAAAGGGCGTTAATGTTAGGTTATTAACCTTAAACAAATCAGCTTTGTGCTCACCTTGAGTTAAATTGGCAAAAGGCACGTTAAACCAACGGTAGATGGGGTGAAAAAACGCAATGGGCATGTACTCACCAAAAGGGACTAGGTGTTGTTTGTCATAGCGACCGACGTTCTTTCCTAATAAAAAAACAGAATTGCTTAACGTGCCATCATTATTCATGCCCGGTGCACCTAAGACAATGGCGCTATGATGTTCTAACGCATTTTTTCGTAGATCTGAAAAGATATTGATGGCGTACAGACTAGGCATTGGTAATGCGGTTTCAGGCCAAACGATCAAGTCATCACTTAAACGTTGCTCGGTTAGTTGATGGTAAGTCGTTAATGTTTTATCTAATTGCTCATTATTCCATTTGGTGCTGTGAGAGACATTTCCCTGTAATAAACTCACCTTAAGTGGTTTATTTAAAGGCGTTAACCATTGGCTGGGCACTAGCAATTCACACAATAAAAAAGGAATTAAAACAAAGAACGAATAAAGATAATTATGCGTAATTTTTTTCTGTGTTAGCATAAATGCATTGGTTATGAAGCAGGCCGTTAAATAACAAAAAAAACTAACACCCAGGCCACCAAATAAGGGGGCTATTTTACTAAGTGGCGTCAATAATTGACTATGCCCAGCCAGTAGCCATGGAAAACCAGTAAATAACCAAGAACGAAGCGCTTCCATTAATGTGGCTAAGGCAGCAAATAAAAAGCATTGAATTAAACTGGATTTATTTTTTGATAACCATAAATAGAGCAGTGCTAATGATGTTTCGTAGAGACTAAGCAGTGCGATAAAACCGAAGGTGATAAAGGCAGAGAAAAACCAAGGTAATTCTGAAAAATTAGAAATGCTAACGTATATCCATGATACGCCTAAGCCATATTTGCCTAAGCCATAGAAAAAACCAAGAACTGCCCCGTATTTGATGGGCTGTTTTTGGAGTATGTAAAAGAATAAACCAGCACTAAGAAAAACAAAGCCATACCAATTAAAAGGCGCTAAGGCTAATGGAAACATAAGGCCTGAGGCTAAGGCTATAAAGCACAATTTTTTCTTTGAGAATTTTTTATTAGGGGTGGTTGGCACGTTATGAATACAATTTAGAAAAAGACATGGCTGCTATGGTAACCATTCGTGCGTTACTTTTCTATATTAGAATTTCATCTTTATGCGTGAGCGATGTGTTTTTAAGAAAGTTAGTTGCAGCCTGTGTGTCTTTGTATATTATTTGATAATAAAGCCCGGTCATGTCACCTACGGTGATAAGGATGATAAACAGGGCTTTTTATACTGCGCGTGGTCATAAACGACGGTTTTGATCGTGTTCTTTCACGCACTGTCAGCCTTTTAAATCTGGTGCGTACAATAACTATGCCTTGCAATTTAAAAGGCTAATGGCACAATAAACAACCGTGTTCAAAAACCACCGTTTATGACCACGCGCAGTATGTAAGCAAGAAACGGCCTTAATTTTGTTTTTTTATAAGGGGAATGATCGTTCTTAATAAACTAAATGTTAGATAAAACAGTATGTAAGCAACAGAGTAAGCAATTAAATACCAAGGGATATCAGGGTAAAAAGTAAGCATGAGTAAACAATGAAAACCATACATAACGGACGCTATGAACATAACCGTTTTTAGCCAAGGAACGTGGCTCAAGTTTTCAAGACGTGAAGGGTAAACATACTTCATGGGTACAAAGACAAGCATGCTTAGGGTTATCAATATGGCAGTGCCGATGTTGCCTGGTACGGAAAACACAAATAAATACAAGACGACTAAATTCCAATAACAAGGAAAGCCTTTAAAAAAGTGATCTTTTGTTTTAGCGTCTTGTTGTGTGAACTGATAACAAGAGGTCAAGCTCACCATAATAATGACAGGCCAAGTCATCATGGGTAATACTTGGTTGGGTGCGAGGGCTATGAAAAAGCAGGGGGTAACAACGTAGTTAAGAAAATCAACAATGTTGTCTAACAACGCGCCATCAATGTGTGGTAATACGCGTTTTATATCAACCAGGCGAGCTAAGGTGCCATCAATGGCATCAATAAAAATCGCCGCGCACATCAACCAAAGTGCGTTAATAAAGTGGTGTTGATGAATTTCTAACAAGGTTAGAAGTGCGACTAAAACGCCGCTAGCCGTTAATAAATGGACAGCCCAAGCAGATGATTTTTTTAACATGTTACGATGCGCTTACTTTCTTAGAAAGAATTAACCGTAGATTCTACCTGACTCTTATTGCATCGTAAATGACTCATTCCATTTGAGTCTAAATGAATGAGAGAGTATCATCCTGTTTTTGACTTAAAGTGATAAGGAGTTGGTGATGGGTTTAAAGAAAACATTGATTATGGGGATGGCATGTTTGTTATCAATGCCTGTGTTTTCTGGCGCTAGAGAAGACATTGAAGCGAGAATTCAGCCGGTTGGTCAAGTTCAAATAGCCGGTGATGCAAGCAGTAAAATGGAAACAGATGACGTTGAAGCGCCAGTCGTTGCTGCGGCTATGAGTGGTGAAGACGTTTATAAAAAACATTGCGTTGTCTGTCATGCCGCTGGCGTTGCAGGCGCGCCAATCTCTCATAACAAAGCCAACTGGGCACCTCGTCAAGAAAAGGGCATTGATGCTTTATTGGCATCAGCCATTAAAGGCGTAAACGCTATGCCACCCAAAGGCACGTGTATGAATTGTTCTGATGGAGAGCTTAAGGCAGCAATTGAGTACATGCTTCCTAAATAAGGTTAATTTAGATGATTACTCATCATGGATTGGTAACTTATTAATCCATGGTGAGTATTATTGGTTATGAAACAAATACAACACATCATTTTTTTCAAACGCATAATTTTCTAAGCAAAACTCACATTGAATCTTAATGGCTTTGTTCTTTTTTAGTAAGTCCATGGCATCAACTTCACCGACTAATTTTATGGTTTCTAGCATTCGGGCTTTCGAACACGGGCATTTAAATTGAATTTGATGGCCTTGAAATAATCGACATTCTTCTTTATGAAATAATCGATACAATAAATCCTCATTGCCTAAGGTTAGTAATTCTTCTGGCGTAATGGTCTTTGCTAAGCTTAATAAATGTTGCCAACTGTCGGTGGTGCATGCGTCCAACCGCTCATCTTCTGGCATTCGCTGAAGCATAATACCTGCCGCATTGGTTGAATTAGAGGTTAAGAAAAACCGCGTCGGCAATTGTTCGGATTGCTCGAAATAATGTTCGATACTTTGTCTAATGCTGCCTTTTAAGGGAACAACGGATTGATAAGGTTTCACTTTATTATCTGATTCAATGGTTACGACCAATGCGCCATCGGTTAGGGCATCCAAATAATCTTTATTAGTTGCCTTATCATCAAAGTGCACCAATGCACGAGTTTGAAACAAATGATTGCATTTTATAAGCAGCAATGTGATTGCTTTTTTGCTTTGAAACTGAAGCGTTAACTGCCCAGAAAATTTTAGCGTGCTGGACATAAGCAGTGAACACAGTAACGCTTCAGACAGCAGTGATTTAATAACAATGGGGTAGTTATGTTTGGCATTTATTAGTTTTAATACTGTTTCAAGGTGGATTATTTCACCGCGCACGTTGTGCTTGTCAAAAAGAAACCGCTGGATATTGTCGTTATCAAACATGAAAAAGCAACTTGAGGATGATTAAATTATGAACGATAGTTTACACGATTCATCCATGCTTTATAAGAGGAGTGAGAGGAAAAAATGAGTTGATTTTTAATTTCATATGAGGCAATCTGGTCTTCCCCCTAAAGGAAATAGAGGCGAAAACGTTATGCACAAAGGTCATTTGCATGCACGGCTGTATCTAGGAAATAAGACGGAACTTGTGGCAACAAATAAAGACAAAGGGCGATTGGTTGTTTTATTGTCGTCTCGTTTGGAACGTGAAAAGCTAGGTGCTTCAGGCGACATTGTTGATACGCAACGTGATGAAGTGGTTTATCGTTGTTGTCGAACCTCATATTGACTCTGACAAAGAAATGATTTTATCGTTAGTTTTTATAAGTGATGAGTAGCCATAGATCTTGCCCAGGCGTAAAAAATTAATAACGAAATTATACCGTAGTTGGAATTTCGCATTTCCATTAGCGAGAGGTATAGTTGCCCAAAACAACGTGGATTATAACTCATTACGCTATGCAACTAAATTCAGAACAAGATAAAGCCGTTAAGTATATTGACAGCCCATTACTCGTATTGGCTGGCGCGGGCAGTGGTAAAACTCGTGTTATCACTCAAAAAATTGTTTACTTAATCGAAGAGTGTGGTTACAAAGCCAACAGTGTTTTTGCGGTAACCTTTACCAATAAAGCCTCTCGCGAAATGAAAGAGCGCATTGGTTTAGTCTTAAAAAAGAAAATGCGTCGCGGCCTAGTCGTGGCAACGTTTCATAATTTATGTCTTCGAATTTTGCGCAGCGACCCAAGTGCCTTTGGACTACGAGAACGGTTCTCTATTTTTGATGCGCAAGATGCTTATGCGCTCATCCAACAGTTACTTGACCGAAAATATTCCCGTGATAAAGACTTTGTTCAGCAAGTTCAGTCGATTATTTCCAATTGGAAAAATGACATGAAGTTTCCTGAAGACGTGCTATTAATGCCGCTTGAAACCCTCGTTGAACAAACGGCCTCGAGCATTTACATTGCCTATAACGATCATTTAAGAACATATAACGCCGTCGATTTTGATGATTTAATTTTATTACCTGTGAAACACTTTTTAATTAATGTTGATTTATTAGGCATTTGGCAAAATAAAATTCGCTACTTATTGGTTGATGAGTATCAAGATACGAACGCCACTCAATATTTATTAGTTAAATTATTAGTCGGTGTGCGAGCTGCTTTTACCGTCGTTGGTGATGATGATCAATCCATTTATGCTTGGCGAGGCGCTGATCCAAAAAATCTTGTCTTACTAAAAAAAGACTTTCCTTCTTTGCGTTTAATAAAATTAGAGCAAAACTATCGTTCGAGTAGTTGCATCTTAAATGCAGCAAATCATCTGATTGCGAATAACCCCCATGCGTTTGAAAAAAAACTGTGGAGTCAGCATGGTATGGGCGCTTTGATTAAAGTGATTTATACCAACGATGAGTTTCATGAAGCGGATCAAGTGGCAGCGGAATTAGTCTCTCATAAGCTATTGTCAAATTCAGAGTTTAAAAATTATGCGGTGCTGTTTCGAAGCAATCATCAATCTCGTTTGTTTGAAAAAACATTTCGCGCGTTGAGTATTCCCTACAATGTGAGTGGCACTACTTCTTTTTTTTCCAAAACAGAAGTTAAAGATTTATTTTGTTATTGCCGATTAATTTGCAACTTTGAAGACGACAACGCTTTTTTTAGGGTCATAAATACGCCTAAACGTGGCATTGGACAAAGCACACTTGAAGTACTGGTTAACTATGCGCATGAGCGAGGTGTTGGTTTGCTTAAAGCATGCGGTGAAGTGGGGTTAAAGGAATCCATGTCGCAAGCGGCCTATGTGAAAGTGTTTGGTTTTCAGCGATGGCTTCGTTCTATGGCAGAGTCACTGGAAGGTGCACGCGATGTCATTCCTATTTTAAAGCAATTAATTTCTGACATTGATTATGAATCTCATTTGTTTGAATTTTGTGAAACCTCCTCACAAGCGGAAAAGCGCTTGGCAAATGTGGATGATTTAATTAACTGGATTGATAAGTTAATGCATAAAAAACCAGACAAAGTATTGAGTTTTTTTGATGTAATAGCAAAGTTGATTTTATTAGACATTATGGAACGTAATGACAGCGAAGAACTTGATCAAGTACAAATGATGACGTTGCATGCGTCTAAAGGGCTTGAATACCCAGTTGTTTTTTTAGTTGGCATGGAAGAAGAAATATTGCCGCACCGTACCAGCATTGAAGAAGATAACATCGAAGAAGAACGTCGGCTGGCTTATGTCGGCATAACCCGCGCTCAAAAAGAACTGGTGATCACACTTGCTAAAAAACGTCGTCGTTATGGTGACGTGGCTGATTGTATTCCTAGCCGTTTTTTGGAGGAAATCCCTGCGGAGTTGTTAGATAGCCAGGGCAGAGAATCTGAAGTGCCTAATCCTAAGAAAGCAGCATCTCATTTAAGTGGTCTAAAAGCATTGCTTGCAAGTAAATAGACAGATTCTTAACAAACTAAGTGAGTAAATTATAGGCGAACTAGTTTTTTATAATCTATACTCATATTAATGAATAGAATTTGATTTAAACATATTGTATGAGGTTTTGATTATGAAGCAGAGGGCGATACTAATAATATGGGCCATTTCTTTTGTATTTAGTGCGCCTTCGTTTGCTTGTTTTTGGATCATGAAAACGGCAGAAAACAATTTATTGCCAAATCTTTCCTTGGACGCTCCTGCTGTAAAAGGAGGAACCGTTTATGCCGGTCAAGAAAAAACGGTTTATGCCGGTCAAGAAAAAACGGTTTATGCCGGTGAAGGAAAAACGGTTTATGCCGGTGAAGGAAAAACGGTTTACGCGCCAAATAGGACAGTTTATACACCAGAAACAACTGCTGCATATGCTACGGAAGATGCTAAGGTGTCGATTAGTACAGCAGTTCAAGCGCAACGTGACGCCGATGCAGCACAACTAATAGTAAATAATGCAGGCAATGCTGCAACTCAAAAGGAAATAGACGACGCCGCTGCTGCTCAGTTAGCTGCAGATAATGCCAAGTTAGCTGCTAAAAACGATGTAATTGAAGCGAATGATGCAAACATTGATGCCTATGGAGAAGATTATGCGGTAAATCAAGCAAAGGCTGATGCTAAAACTGCTCGTGAGAATGCGGCGGTAGCAGATGCAGCTTTAATATCTGCCAATGCAGAACTTGGAACTGCAACTGCAGAGTCTGTTGCTGCAGCTGGTATTGCTACAGAGGCACAAAAAAGGGCTAATATATTGGATGAAAAACTACCGATTTAGAAGATACCGATGCAAATTCTCAAGACGCTAAAGATGCACGAGAGGCTGCGGACACTGCACAAGAAAGTGCAGATAAAGCACAGGAAACTGCAGTTAAAGCTGAAACTGATAAATCAACAGCAAGCGTCGCTGCTACTAACGCTCAGAATGATAAGAATAAAGCAGACGCTATTGTGGTCTTAGCTGATAAAAGAGTAATAGCTGCTGAAGCTGTTAAACTAAGTACTATAGCGGGTGATGAGGTTGATTTAGCCGAAGAAGACGTCAGCATTGCGCAAGAGGAGCTGGTGCAGGCGGATGAAAATTTAGCTAATGCCTAAGCAGATGAGGTGGCTGCAGATGCCGCACTTGATGAGGCAAACATACAAGCGAA
>CAWVYD010000016.1:0-16224 GCA_963934185.1 uncultured Legionellaceae bacterium
GCATCTTTTAAACAATCCCTCCATCGTAGCCATCATTAAAAAATATAATCCCCCCTGATTACACGAACATCCAAAAATTCTAACTTTAGAGGGATGAGAAGCCGATAAGAGGGTTCGACCATTATTTTTACGAAGAGCGCAAAGCACGGTAAAAATAATGAGACGCCAAAGGCGGTCCTGAAAGGATTTAAAAGCATGCGAAGCATCTTTTAAACAATCCCTCCATCGTAGCCATCATTAAAAAATATAATCCCCCCAGGTTATACGAACATCCAAAAATTCTAAATTTAGAGAGATTAGCCAATGTTCACTGTTCTTGTCTTTTAATTTTTCCTTAAGCTATTTCGTTTATAATTAATGATGTTTTCTAATAAAGAAATAAAGGACACTCATCATGTTAAAAGCTCAGGATAAAAAAGCCATTGATTTTATTAAAGACAATTATAGCTTTTTTACAGCGCCGTTGTTGGATCAACACGCTTATCAAACTTGGATGGCTAGTTCAAACTTAGAGTCAGAAGCTAAAGGTGTTTCATCAATATTGTTGGATGCATTAAACATTGATCGCCCAACAACAGCACAATACATAGATGCCTTAATAGGCCAGTCCATCAACATTACTGATTTAGAGTCTGTACAGTATTTTAATGACGACAAACTCATTGCTTTATTTGAAAGTAATAAAGTGCTAACAGATTCTATAAATAAAATAAAAAATAGTCTAGTAATAGCACAGTGGAATTTGGATCATGCAAAGATAGTAAGTAAACGCACATTATTAAATCAGCACTCGAGTTTAATACAGGATGTGGAACAAAAAATATCAGATGTTAGATTAAAAAGTATTAACCTTTCGCAACGAGGCTTCACGCAAGATGCTAAAGTAGCAGATACACTTGCAAATAAAATGACTGAATTACTTAAATCTTTTATTGACTCTCCTGCAGATGTAGACATTAAGGCACGTTGTACTCCCATTATAAACAATGCCAAACAATCATTAAATAGTCACAGAGGCTGGGGACAAGTCTTAACCAACCTTGCATTAGCTGTTGCCGGCTTAGGGGTTATTTATCTTGCTGCTGGGCTGATTAACAAAGCAACAACAGGACATTTTTTATTTTTTAATCAAACAGATACGTTTAATCAAGTAACGACCTTAGAAAACAGCTTTGATAATTTATCTCAAAACTTAAATGCAAGTGCCATTGTAATTTGAAAATAAATATACAGTATTCTAATCATGGCAATGACATGAATAATACAATGATGGCTGTTTTTTTAGCAGCCATTACAATGTAATTACACAAAATTATAAATTAATCATAATCAATCGACAGACTTTTAAGAAGTTGATAGGCGCTATCAACTCGTTTTGCGTATTCATTTGAGTGCCTCATTATCCCTTGATCAACGCGAGTGACAATACTGCCGACGACAAAATAGTTTAGCTTATCAAGGTAGAACGTTTGAGCGCTGATGAAAATTCTTTTTTGTGGGGTTGGTACCATTACTAACGCACCTGGACTTAACGTTTTACCCACCAAAATCTCGTTAAAACTAATTAATCGATTATCTCTGGTAGATTCTTTGCTAAAACGCTGAATGAAAGGCCAGGAAAAATTAGCAGCAATAACATTGGCTGATACATTACCATTTAACTGAAAACGCTCAGCATAAAAGGATGTTTTAGGAATAATACTTAACATAATACTTAATGGATAACTGTCGGATACGTCATGACTTAAATGAATGACTTTTGCTCCTTTCACCGTTCTATCCGTTAATAACGACCAGGTTTTACCATGCTCAAAGCGTACAGACTGCCATTGATACTCAATCGCATTTGCCGTCGTTGAAAACAAGACCATAATCATCACGCTTGCCCATAATCTAGTCATAAATAATAACAATCCATAGTTGCAATAACTTATGAATCGGCAGGCAACTTAAATAATTTACTCTAATGGCTAGCTTTTCGAACATTTATAAGTATAATTGCTTGAATACTAAGCGCCGATTTGAACTTCAGATTGCGGGCGCAAATACCTAAATGTAATATTTATTAGGTATTAAATTCAGCTAAATTAGAAGAGTTACGCCCTATGATTTCCATTCAAAATCTTTCCAAGCATTTTTCCAGTAACAAACAAACCGTTACCGCCTTATCAAACATTAATTTAGAGATTCACTCTGGTGAGATTTTTGCCATTATCGGCAGCAGTGGCGCCGGAAAAAGTACCTTATTACGCTGCATTAATTTACTTGAGCAACCGAGCCAAGGCCGTGTGATCATTAATGACATTGATTTAATGACACTTGATGATAAGCAACTGCGTGCGCAGCGAAAAAAAATTGCCATGATTTTTCAGCACTTTAATTTAATCAACAATAAAACTGTTTTTGATAATGTTGCGCTGCCTCTTAAACTCAATGGTGAATTTGATGAAAAGAAGCAGAAAGTCAAAGAGTTACTTGCTTTAGTTGAATTAAGTGACAAAGAAAATTCTTACCCTAACCAGCTAAGCGGCGGTCAAAAACAACGCGTAGCGATTGCTAGAGCGCTTATCAGTGAACCTAACATATTGCTGTGTGATGAAGCCACCTCAGCACTCGATCCACAAACCACTAAAGAAATCATTTCCTTATTAAAAAAAATAAACCAGGAGTTAGCGTTAACCATTGTGCTGATTACACATGAAATGGATCTGGTTCGCCATTTATGCAATCGTTTCGCTATTATTGATAACGGTAAAATAAGTGATGTGTCCTCATTAGAAGAATTGTTTAAAGAGCACCCCAGCAATCACCCCTTAATTGAAGGTTTAAAGCCCACCTTACCCAGCTGCATTACAGATACGTTATCAAAAATGCCTCTTAAAGATCATTTTCCTGTATGCCAAGTAATGTTCTACGGCGAGGCAAGCCAAAAGGCCATTATAAGTCAGTTAAGCCAACAGCACTCACTGCAATTAAATATTTTACAAGCCAATATTGATACCATTGGTACGCATTCCTTTGGTATTTTAATTTTACAAATAAACGGCAGTGACGAGCAAATACGTTCAGCAATGGACGCGTTTGCGCAGCATCAACTGCATATGGAGATCCTTGGTTATGTTAAGTAGTCATTTACTAATGGAAATCGTCTTAGCCTCGTTAGAAACACTTTATATGGTCGGCGTATCCAGCATGTTTGCTGTACTCATTGGCTTTCCCCTTGGCGTACTGTTATTTTCAACACAAGCCAATGGTTTAAATGCTCAACCCTGGGTCTTTCAAAGCGTAAATTTTTTATCTAATGTATTTCGCTCAATCCCTTTTATCATTTTATTGGCTTTGCTCATCCCTATTACCCGTTTTATCGTTGGCAGTTCTATTGGTTCTACTGCCACCATCGTGCCTCTCACTATTGGCGCCATTCCTTTTTTTGCAAGACTAGCGCAAAATATTTTTGATGAACAATCGAAAGGATTAATTGATGCCGGTACAGCGCTTGGCGCCACCGCCAAACAAATAATAACCCACATGTTATTTCCCGATGCCCTTCCTGCATTAGTTAATGCCGTTACCGTAACCATGGTTACGTTAGTATCTTATTCAGCAATGGCTGGCGCCATTGGCGGTGGCGGCCTTGGCGCGCTGGCCATTGATTATGGTTATCAGCGATTTGAACTTTCTGTATTACTCACCACCGTTATTATTTTGATATTCCTAGTGCAAGGCATCCAATACCTGGGTGATAAACTTGCTAAATACTTTACTCACTAAGGCATTGACATGAGACAACTTGGTTTACTCATATTACTTTCATTATCTCTGCTGCTAATTTCATGCAAGCAAGATGAAAACACCCTTCGCGTTGGCACCATCGCCGGTCCAGAAACCAGCTTAATGGAAGTGGCTAAAGAGGTTGCTAACAATAAATATCAACTGAACATTGTCATTAAAACCTTTTCAGATTTTGTGATCCCAAACATTGCTTTAAACGATGGCAGCATTGATGCAAATGTATTTCAACATCAACCCTATCTAGACGCCACCATCAAAGCGCGTGGCTATCCACTTATTAGTATTGGAAAAACGTTTCTTTATCCTATGGCTATTTACAGCAATAGAATAACCAACTTAACAGACTTAAAAGACGGCGCTTTGATAGCAATCCCAAACGACCCGAGTAACGAAGCTCGCGCGCTTTTACTACTGCAAAAAGCCAAACTTATTACCTTAAGTAAAAGCGCTGATGCCACTGTTCTCGACATTAAAACTAACCCTAAAAATTTAAAATTTAAAACCTTAACTGCCCCGCAGTTACCTCGTTCTCTTACTGATGTTGATCTTGCCATCATTAATTCAAACTACGCCGTGGTTAATAACCTTTCTCCCAGCAAAGACAGCCTCTTTATTGAAGACAAAACATCGCCTTATGCAAATGTCATAGTTGTGCAAGAAAAAGATAAAAACAATCCAAAGCTAAAACTTCTAGTTCAAGCGCTAAATTCACCTGAAGTTTTGAAAAAAGCGAATGAAATTTTTGGTGATCAAGGCATACCTGCTTGGTAGCACAATAATAGGAGACCGTCCCAATTAAATGCTTTTATTAAGAATAATATGTGCCTATTGTTTTATGAAAATACTTTATTAATAAAGTCTCATTAATTAAAGTACTTTACTGAGAAAGTCATAGAGCCAATATGATGTTCTAAAAAAATAGCATATTTTACTAACATTGACTATATTAGAAAGAACTTACACTTTTTTGTATCGGTGAATACTTACATGGCGTTAGACAAAGAAGAAAATCTACAAGGCATTGCGCAAGCACTTGTGGTTAACAACTATCTATCTAAAGACGATGCCATTAAATATTTAACTGACGCCAACACAAATCAAACTTCATTTGCTCAATATTTAATCTCAAACAACATAATTAAAGCCATTGATATTGCTCTCATTGCATCAAAAGAGTTTGGCATACCTATGTTAGATATCAATTGCATCGATACAAGCATCCTTCCAGAAAAATTAGTCAGTGAGAAACTGATTCAACGTCACAATATTATTCCTTTATTTAATCGTGGTGACGATTTATACATTGGCCTTGAAGATCCTGCCACGCAAATATGCCTCAAAGAAATTCAGTTCCATACGGGGTTAAATACCTATGGCATCGTTGTTGAAAGTGACAAACTTCGTATACAAATTGATAAAATACTAAATGCGAAAGGAAACGAAGCCTTAGGTGATTACCTTGATGACTCCAGTGATTTAGCTAATTTAGAAATAAGCAGCGAAGAAGAAATTGAAGAAGATGAAGGACAGTCTAATGACGATGCCCCTATTGTTCGATTTGTTCATAAGATGCTATTAGACGCCGTTAAAAAAGGCGCTTCCGATCTTCATTTCGAACCCTTTGAAAACAGCTATCGCATTCGATTTAGGCAGGATGGCATTTTATTTGTTGCGGCAACGCCTCCCATCACTTTAGCAGCGCGTATTACGGCTCGTATTAAAGTTATGTCAAATTTAGACATTTCAGAGCGCCGGATTCCGCAAGATGGTCGATTGAAAATTAAAATATCGCGCACACGATCCATTGATTTTCGCGTAAGTACTTGCCCTACGGTTGGCGGAGAAAAAGTCGTTATGCGAATACTTGATCCCTCTTCCACCAAGCTTGGCATTGATGCATTAGGCTTTAACCCAGTACAACGCGACAACTTTATGATAGCGGTTAAACAGCCACAAGGCATGGTCCTCGTCACCGGCCCAACCGGAAGTGGTAAAACTGTCACCTTATACACCGCGTTAAACATTTTAAACGGTGACGACATTAATATTTCAACCGCTGAAGATCCTGTTGAAATTAAAGTTGCCGGCATTAATCAAGTTAATATGCATCCTAAAGTCGGCCTTACCTTCTCTGAGACACTACGCTCTTTTTTACGTCAAGATCCGGATGTGATCATGGTAGGTGAAATAAGAGACCTTGAAACGGCTGAGATTGCGGTTAAAGCTGCACAAACTGGCCACATGGTTTTATCAACCTTACACACAAATTCTGCAGCAGAAACCTTAACCCGATTAGTTAATATGGGCATTCCGCCCTTTAATATTGCTGGCTCGGTTAGCCTAATAGTTGCTCAAAGGTTAGGCCGGAAATTATGCCCGCACTGCAAATCGCCCCGTACCGACATAACGAAGGACTCACTATTACGCCAAGGCTTTAAAGACGCTGAGCTCTCAGATATGAATTTGAGAAAAGCCGTAGGCTGCGATAGGTGTAATAATGGCTACAAAGGTCGCGTTGGATTATTTGAAGTAATGCCAATAAGCAAAAGAATTGAGCAAGTTATTATGGCGCTTGGTAACTCTATGGACATTGAAAAAGTTGCTCAAAGTGAAGGCATGACCACCATTCGTGAGGCTGGACTTAAAATGGTTAAAGAAGGGATTAGCAGCTTAGAAGAAATTAATCGCGTCAGTAAGGATTAAAATGGCAAATGAAAAAAAAAAATTATTAACCTTTACTTGGAAAGGCGTTAATCGACGTGGTGAAGTGGTTCAAGGCATGCAAGATGCTAAGAGCATAGCCATTGTAAAAGCTGAATTACGGAAACAAGGGATTATCACCAAAAGTGTCACAAAAAAACGCGAAAGCCTCTTTAGCAAAAGCAGTAAAAAAATCACCGCACAAGACATTGCCATTTTTAGCCGCCAACTTGCCACCATGATGCAAGCAGGGATCCCAATCATTTCATCGTTTGATATTGTGGCTAAAGGGCAAACGAATGAGAAAATGCGTAAGCTTATTGAAAGCATTAAATACAGCGTAGAAGTTGGTGATACGCTATCTGATAGCTTAAAAAAACACCCAACACATTTTAGTTCACTTTTTTGTAATCTTATTGATGCAGGCGAACAGTCTGGTTCGCTCGAGATAATGCTTAATAACGTTGCTAGCTACCAAGAAAAAACCGAAAGCATTAAGAAAAAAATTAAAAAAGCGTTATTCTACCCCGTTGCTGTATTAGTCATTGCAGCGCTTGTCTGCGCTGGTCTATTGATTTATGTGGTACCTCAATTTGAGACTATCTTTGCTGGCTTTGGTGCGGATTTACCTGCAGTTACTCGTTTTATCATTGATTTATCAGAATTTATGCAAAGCTACTGGTATCTTATTTTTGGCGGCATAGGTGGTGCTTTTTATGCCTTTTCTTACTTTAAGAAACACTCCCTTGTGTTTGCCCATGCGTTAGATCGTATAAGTTTAAAAGTCCCCGTACTCGGCGTTATTATGGAAAATGCTGCCATTGCGCGCTTCTCACGGACACTGTCCATTACCTTTGCTGCAGGCATGCCACTTGTTGATGCATTGCAATGCGTATCCGGTGCCACTGGTAATAGTTTATATCAAAAGGCCACCGAGAAAGTCAAAGAAGAAGTTTCCACCGGTCAACAAATGCAAGTCGCTTTAAAAGCATCCGGCTTATTCCCTACCATGGTCATTCAAATGATAGCCATTGGCGAAGAATCCGGTAATTTAGAAATCATGCTGAATAAGGTTGCCGATTTTTACGAAGAAGAAGTCGATAACGCTGTCGATGGCTTAAGCAGTCTATTAGAACCTATCATTATGGCTATTTTAGGTGTTTTAGTTGGCGGACTGGTCATTGCCATGTACATGCCCATTTTCAAACTTGGAACGGTTGTTTAAGGATGACGTTTATGACGTACACAGAATTTCTCTTACTAAACCCTGCACTCTCTGTTTTTTCTCTTATTGTTTTGTCACTGTGTGTTGGCAGTTTTTTAAATGTCGTGATCCATCGCCTGCCAATCATGTTAAATAAAGAATGGACGTTATTAAGCAAAGAGTATCTTAATATTGATGAAAAAAGTGCCACAGAAGCCCCTTATAATTTAGTAACGCCTCTTTCAAGTTGCCCAAAATGTAATACTAGCATTAAGCCTTGGCATAACATTCCTGTGCTTAGCTACCTTTGTCTACAAGGCAAATGCCATACCTGCAAAACGCCTATATCCATCCGATATCCATTAGTAGAAATACTAACTGCCTTTTTAAGTCTTATTGTCTTTTACAAGTTTGGTTTAACGCTTCAATTTTTTGCTGGCTTAGTCTTTTGCTGGGTACTCATAGCCTTAACCATGATTGATTTTGATACGCAATTACTGCCTGATTCAATGACCATACCCTTAATATGGCTAGGGTTAATGGTGAATGCCTTTGAGGTGTTTGTGCCTTTAAAAGAAAGCGTATTTAGCGCGGTGGGTGCATACGTTTTTTTATGGACGTTTGTTTATTTGTTTAAACTCATCACCGGTAAAGACGGAATGGGTGAAGGAGATTTCAAGTTATTTGCGGCCTTTGGCGCTTGGTTTGGCTGGCAGTCCTTACCTCTTATCCTTGTCTTCTCATCTTTTGTCGGCGCAATCATAGGTATTATTATTTTAAAAATATCCAAACAAGACAGTGATACCCCGTTAGCCTTTGGTCCTTACTTATGCATAGCTGCCTACCTATATTTACTTTATGGTAGTGAGTTATTGCATTGGTACCTCAGACAATTTTAGCGTGTGTTGACCATTCGTTTTGGAGTGAAGGCGTTGATTTTGATAAAGTGGCCCCATTAGTCAAGACAGCGAGCTCGTTAATTTAAGATATTTATCTCAGATCCATTTTTATCCCCCAATCTATTATAAAAATGAAAATAGGTTTTAAGTTCACGTTTAAGATATGCCACATCAGCATACTCATTAATATAAATTTCTCCATACTTAACTGTCCGCCATAGGCGTTCAATCAAGACGTTATCCATCCAACGTCCTTTACCGTCCATGCTGATTTTAATGCCATTTTCTTTTAATACGCCAGTAAATGCGTTTCCTGTAAATTGTATGCCTTGATCTGTATTAAATATTTCAGGCTTTCCATAGAGACGAATAGCGTGCTCTAAGGCACTGACACAGAAGCTATCATCCATTAACGTGTATCTTTCCCAGGACAAAACCTTGCGGCTGTACCAGTCCATGACCGCGACTAAATAGGCAAAGCCATTTCCCATCGGAACGTATGTGATGTCTGTACACCAAACCTGATTAGGCCCTGAAATATCAAGGTTTTTCAACAAGTAAGGGTACTTTTTATGCCTTTATTACCCAAGCTGGTATAAGGCTTAGCCGCTATCGATTGAATAGCCATCACACGCATTTACCTTTGCACTCGCTTACGGTTTATTTTGTGCCCCTCAAGACGCAAGTGATTGCGGATTTGCCAGCTGCCATAGAAAGGGTGTTTCGTATACCGCTCGTCAATTAACCTTGTTAACGACTGTTTTAATTCACTTATCACAGGTGCTGCTTGGCGATAGAAGCTTGAGTGAGCTAACCCAATTAACCGACATTGTCTGGAGACGCTTAATGCTTGATTCTCGGGATCAATCATTGCTTTCTTTTTCATAGCACTTAATCGTCCAATCCGATTTTTTTTTCCAATCAGCTTCGACCTTTAACCAGCCTATTTGGCTGTATAAGCGCTCTTTCTCTGACTTGTTGTCTTCAGCTAACTTATTCTTTTTTAGTCTGAAAATCTCTTTGGAACTGGTCAGCAATTGCTTTTTCAAGCTGTTTATTTAAGTCGCATGCACGCCAAACTCAGTGCTTAACTCATTAATGGTCCGATTACTTTTTAACGCTTCAATAGCAACCTTGGACTTAAACTCTGCCGTAAATCATTGTTTGTTCATATTAACCCCTTTTAACAATGTATTTATATTTGAGTACACTGTCTCAAATACGGGGTCCACTATCGTATTTAAATCATTGAAGAAAATGGTAAAAGCCGTCGGATTGACATCACGTGGCTCTCTCATTAGCCTTGACGGCGTTTAGGACAAAAAAAAAATCGAATGATGATCTTGAATGCTCAAATGACAGCCACGGTAAACCTTGCTAAAATGCACATCATAAAGTTTGTTACACCATTAGGAGTTATCATGGCAATTAACTGGTTCCCTGGCCATATGCACAAAGCGCAAAAAGAAATTAGAGAAATTCTGCATAGAATAGATGTGGTAATAGAAGTGTGCGATGCCCGCTTACCTTTCAGTAGTGAAAACCCTATGATCACTGAGATTAGAGGTGATAAACCGCTCATTAAAATTCTTAATAAAAGTGATTTAGCTGATCCAGATAAAACTAAAGTTTGGCTAGCACATTTAGAATCGCAGCATAATGTTAAAGCAATTGCCTTAACCACCGAAAACAATGCCATCGCAAAAATAATTCCTGCATTAATAAAAAAATTAGTACCTAATAAAGGTACAGAAGGCAAGCAAATTACTGCTGCAATTATGGGCATTCCTAATGTAGGCAAATCCACGTTAATTAATACGCTTGTTGGAAAAGCTAAAGCGAAAGTAGGCAATGAACCAGCGGTAACCAAAGGCCAACAGCGTATTCGTCTAGAAGATGGTTTATACCTTATTGATACCCCAGGTATGTTGTGGCCCAAAATTGCTAATGAAAACAGTGGTTATCGTTTAGCGGTTTCAGGCGCTGTTAAAGATACTGCTTTTGATCATGATGACATTGCCTACTTTGCAGCAGAATTCTTACTTGAAGCCTATCCCGAACGCTTAATGGAGCGTTATAAACTTGATGAAAAACCAGTAGATGAAGAAGGTTTAATTACTGCTATCGGTCATAAGCGTGGTTTCATCAGAAGCCGTGGTTTGGTTGATATGCAAAAATCGTCGGTTATTTTAATTAATGAAATACGAAGTAAAGTATTAGGGGGTATTACCTTTGAAATGCCAGAAAACATCGAAAAAGAAAATGCACATTTTGCTAAGTTAGAAGCGCAGAAAGTTGCCGCCCGTGAAGCAAAAAAATTAGCACGAGGCAGAGGCAGAAAAAATAAAAGATGATCGTTTATCATCCGTTAAGCAGGGATGTTAAGGTGCGTCACTTAACCAATTATTGCTTTTATTTCTTATTAAGATTTGAGTAACTGCTCTTTAAAGTGTGTTGGCCATTCTGATTTTTAACGCGTAAAAAAGTAGCCCCTAAATAAAGCACTGGTGATGGTAATTATTTACATGCAATTAATACTAACATTGTCACTTTCAGGTAGTTCGCGCATTAAGGCAGTCTTATCTACAGGAGTACCTATCAAAAAACATAATGGAACAGTATTATCAGCCGCTTTTTTAAAAAAATGATTATGTGTACATCCGCATTTTTTGTCTCCTGCGATAGTTGCATGCAATGTTACGCTTGGTTCTACTTTTTTAGGTGGACCGTTTAACAAATCCATTGCTGATTGAATTTTAATGTCTGTCACGTCTTCGGTGGGTTCTGTATTGGTAATCATTTTACGCTTTAGTGCATACAGATTAGCTAAGACAATACTTGACTCTATTACCATTAATGCCACACCAATCGCAGGGCTAAGCGTGAGCCCTAAACCAATGAGTGCGCCTGAGCCTATAAAGGTAATGCAACTATTATAAGTGAGGCTTACGCCTAAATTTTGATAAATATTATTTTTGGTGAGATGTGCCACATCAAAAGCCGTCACAATCGGCAGCAGCTCACCTTCTTGGATCACCATGCCAGCCTGTGCCTGTACAGACGGATCACCAATGTCGGATTTAACAGCAATGCCAATATTCGCTGTCGCAATGGCTGCCGCGTCATTTGCAGCATCACCAACCATAGCCACTTTATGATGTTGTGCTTGTAACTCTTGAATGTATTGTTGCTTTGATTGTTCTCCCTCTTGACAGATGGTACCCACGGTATTAGCGCAAATATTATTTGCTGGAATGCCAAGTTTTTGAGCGTAAGCTAAGGCTGTTTGTTCATCAGTGCCGGTGCAAATATAAACCTCTTTACCCAGCTGTTGTAGCTGAGCAATGGTTGCTTTAGCATCAGCCCGTAAAGGATCAGAAACCAAAACTTGCCCCACCACTTTATTACCAAACGCAATGTAAACATTGCCCTTTTGCGGATTGTTAAACGGTGAGTTAAATTGATGAATACCATTGGCCGCCATCATGGCCTTATTACCAATTATCAGCATTTCACCATTAATGTTGCCTTTAATGCCTGCATGATGGCTAAGATTCACATCGGTGATTGAGAGAGGCGTTACTTCATCGCGCGACATATTTTTAATATGAGATTCAATCACTGTCGCCACAGGGTGGTGTGATTTACTTTCTAGTAGAGCAATGTAGTCTAAATATTTTGGTTCAGATACCTGGAATTCTTCAACGCTTAATTCGCCTTGCGTTAACGTACCATTTAAATCAAAGACGACGCCGTCAATATCTGCAGCCGCTTGCAGTGCTTTACCATTTTTAAATTGCACGCCGTGTTCGGCAGTTTTTTGCATGCCTATTTTAACCGCCATCGGCGTTATTAAGCTTAAGACACAGGGACAGGCACTTACTAAAATGGCAACCACACATTCAATAGCCAGTGCGGGGCTAAAGAATATGCTGACTAAAATACCTGACGCAACGGCAACAGCGAGCAGAGCTGGAATGAAGTATTGCAAGAGAGTATCAGCTAACGCTGCAACCGGTGCTTTTTCTTGATTTGCTTGATTGATATTCTTAGCAACCAATGCAAGATAAGAATTTTGATACGTTTTCGTCACTCCCATTTCAAGGTTGGCTACGTGACTGGCAAGGCGCATGCCCGATTTAACAGCCATCCCCGTTTTAAAATGTTTTAAATGGGGCGAGCCATCAATACGAGTGGTATGCAACCAAGTGTCTTGATTGAGTATGCCATCCACAGGTAACACTTGACCGCTGTTAATGATTATCGTGTCGTTTGGTATTAATAATTTACTCAATACGCTTTCATTAGGCGCCCCTTTTAGCGACACCTGTTTTGGCAAACATTCAAGTATGTCTAAGCCCGTGCTTAATTTGTCAATTAAGCTATGCTCGATGCCTTCGCCTAGATGCCAAAAGCCAAGCACCAAAGGCGCTGCTTCTACCATCGCGGGTAGACCAGGTATAAATAAACTTAAGGTTGACACCAGCATAATGGTGAGAGTGCTAATGCTATATAACGTAGCACTGGTTAATCTTTTTTCACACAAGGCTTGCCAAGCAGAGCGGTAAACGTTCCAACCTAAGTAAAGGGTTAAACCTGACGTTAAAACGTTAACGCCCAACATTAAAAGCAACGGTAAACCAGCACTGAAAAATGATAATGCGAATAAGCTAACTCCCCAAAAAAGGCCAATGCCTGCTTTTAACCAATGATTATCATGGGGGTGATCGTGCTCATGAGATGAGTTGTCTTTGCTGATTTCCTGCTCAATATGTTCATGAGGATTGTCTTCATCATGAGCATCGCTGTGTCCGTGATGATGAGCTTCCTCAGGGCTGTGCTCATGGCATTGACCATGATGATGACACGCATGAATGTTATCTGATTGTTTCTGTGGCGTATCTAAGCAATTCATTTCAGGTTGCTCAGTCAAAGTGATATTATGCTTTGACAGAGCCTGTTTGACTTCATCACTGATTAATTCATAACTGTCCTTGAAATAGCATAATAAGCTAATGCTTGTTGTGTCTTTATTAAGATGTACTGCGGTTCTTAGCAATTCAAACCCATCAATCGCATGAAGCCATGATTTAAGGTCATCATCAGAAGGTTGTTCAATATGGTTTAATAATGAAAGTTGACAGCTATAATAAGACATTTCGCAGGCCCTACATTACAAGATTGTTACATTGTATCATGTAATTAATACAAAACAAGACTTATTGATCCATTTAAGATGTTTTTGCTTGTAATATGCGCTTTAGGACGTTGTTGACTGTTAATCGCCAGCCTAATTCAGGGCATTTTAAAACAATGGCTTACTGTGTGCGTTGAGCAAAGAAAAATCGTCTGGATTTGATTTTTATGACGGAGTAATGTCTAGACCTTGCGCAGGAATAAAAAAAACGCTGGGCGATTTAACGAAGATCAAAACCCGTATTTCCACGAGGTTTGGGCATCACATCATCAGAGCGTGAAGCAATCTTTTCTAATTTACCTTGGCACGATCGAATGCGCTTTAAACAAATGGCTTTATTGCAAGCGGCTTTAAATTTATTTTTATAATGTTTATGGTGTTCATCGCCTTGTTTACCAATGATTTTATTTGTAATTTGGCTCTGCTTAATAACTGATCCCGTTAATTTCGTTAAGTGTTCCAAACTGTTTAGAGCCGTTTCTAATCCTTTAAACATATCATCCATAGACCTTTCAATGTTTGCGGCATCTTCTTTTAAGTCAGCGTATTTATTGGTAAGTGCGAATGTTTGCGCATTATTAGCCATGAAATCATCAGCTGCTAATAAATATTTCTTTTGCTCTTCCTTTGATGCATTAACACCATTGGTTGCAAAGGCAGTATTGTCTTCAAATAACTTTTCAACTGATCCACTTAATAAGTCATCAATGGCATGCAGTTCATCATCATAAGCGTTAAAGGAACCTGTTAGGCTTGTAAACTCATCATACGTCTCGTTATATTCTTCCGTTGCCTCTTGAAGCGCTTTTAATAACTCCTCTAATAACCCATCATCAATGGGTAGCATGGCTAAAGCACGATTTTCTTCTCTTACTTCAGTTATTAAGTCTGCTAAAAAACTTTTAAGCGCTTTTAGTTCTTGTCGTTCTAGCTTGATCCATAATTGATTCAATTTATTAATCATTTTTACATCGGCTAACTCTTCACCAATTAAAGCCGTTATTATTTTTTTTTGGAATGAGTCAGGCATGAGTAATTCAAAATCTTGCACTAGAACACTTTGAGGCAATTGAGGGTTTTTAGCCATGGCAGACACCAATAAAAAGGATTATGTAGTAATTGTACGTCAAGAAGAGTATTTTTTCAATTTAACGTACAATTTTAATTCATTTATCGGGTTGTGAGTTATGAACTTTCTGTTTCTTTGTTTGTTATTGTTGCTTCTTTATCTGCTAACACCGCTTGAGTTAACGATGAAAAGTCAGTCATAAGTAAACGTAACTCGCCTGTCAGTAACGCCATGTCACCGTCAAATTGTGCCCATTGAGACTCTAAGTTGCTGTTATCTTTGAGAGAATCATTAATAATATCCAAACATTTAACGCGTTTGAATATCAAATTATCCATCAATGAAAAGCTCATTTTCTCTTGCCAAATAAGTTCTAATGATTTAATTTGAAAGCCTTGCGCAAGCAAGTCACATAAATGATCGTGATGCGTTTCAATGTCTTTACAATGATAAGTGGTTTTATCGTCTTCAGAGCGAACTAATTGGCACTGAGAACCTAAAGTGAAACCAAACGCTAACGATTCTGGCGTTATTAACCATTGCTTCATTAAATCTGGTAGAGCGTGCTCTAACTGCATAGGCGCATAACCATGTGAACCAAAGGCCTTAATTAAATGAGCGATAACATCGGATGCTTGATTCGCTTGGCCGCAATTCACCACAATCCATTGTTTTTTAGTATCAATGTAAAACCAGCGTTTTTTATTAACCGTAAACGCTTTTGGCAACATATCAAATTCTAAGGTTTCTTTGGCTTGCATGGTTTCAGAACGAGACATTGACTGTTGATGCTCAACTTCGAACGCTTGTTTTTTTTCTTCCAACGCCGCTTTTAAAACGCTTGCAGGTAATAAACGCTGAGTTTGAGTCAACGCGCCAACGTAGCATGCATTAATACTGTGTATTAACGTATCTGCGTCTTGATTGACCAGCGTATCAAAACCCAAGGTTGATTTAGCATGTGGTGGGCAGGGTTTTAAACGGTACTCATGAATTTGATCGCTTAGATCATCCGTGTTTGTTGTTAACGGTGTTTCATATGAAAAAAAGACTAAATTATTAAACCACATGGTATGTATTTCCTATCAATTAAAATTACGTGAAAAATTAGTTTTGTGTTTGTTGTCTCATGTGCGGAAACAAGATAACATCTCGAATCGATGGCGAGTTGGTAAATAACATCACTAAACGATCAATACCAATGCCTTCACCAGCGGTTGGCGGCATGCCGTATTCCAAGGCATTAATGTAGTCTGCATCGTAATGCATGGCTTCTAAATCACCTGCATCTTTTTCGCTGACTTGCTCTTTAAATCGATGCGCTTGGTCTTCAGAATCATTTAGTTCTGAAAAACCATTGGCT
>CAWVYD010000017.1:0-16169 GCA_963934185.1 uncultured Legionellaceae bacterium
CAGCAACTCACTTCGCGTTTATTTTTCAAATGATTATCTAGGCGTTCAACTTGCTGGCGCCATGAAAAATGTCCTGGCTATCGCTGTGGGCGTTAGTGATGGTTTAGGCTTTGGCGCAAACGCACGCGCTGCGTTAATTACACGCGGTTTAAATGAAATGCGCAGCCTTGGTCAAGCCTTTAACGCAAAAGAACGAACGTTTACGGGACTAACTGGATTAGGTGATTTATTACTTACCGCCACCGACAATCAATCACGGAACCGTCGATTTGGCCTTGCGCTTGGTAAAGGGAAATCGCCAGAACAAGCAGCTCAAGACATTGGCCAAGTAGTTGAAGGACGTTATAATACCGATCAAATATGCGCCCTAGGCAGTCAAAAAAACATTGACCTACCTATTTGCACCATAGTCCGCCAGATAATAAATCAGAACTTAACCCCTCATGCTGCTGTGGATCATTTATTAAAGCGACCTGCCACCTATGAATAAAACGTCACCTCTTCTATTACTGATCCTTGATGGTTGGGGCTGTGATGAACCCAATGAAAACAACGCGATTAGCCTGGCTAACACACCTCAGTGGGACTGCTGGCAGCAAAACATATGCACAAGCACACTTAAGGCATCAGGAACCCATATGGGTTTACCATCTAAGCAAATGGGAAACTCGGAAGTGGGTCACATGCACATCGGTGCTGGACGCACCATCAAACAAAATTTAACGAAAATATCTGATGACATTCAAAGTGGTGACTTTTTCAAAAACGCAACGTTGTGCCAACACATCATAAAAGCCAAGAAAAATAACAAAGCCATTCATATTATGGGTCTTGTATCTGAAGGCGGCGTACACAGCCATCAGAATCATTTAAATGCATTGATTGATATGTTAACCAAACACGACATTGATAATGCCTACGTTCATGCGTTTTTAGATGGTCGTGACACACCGCCAAACAGTGGTAAAAAATCCATTACTTGCCTCATTAAAAAACTAGACAAAACGCCTTTTAAATTAGCTTCGTTGTGCGGTCGGTTTTATGCCATGGATAGAGATAACAGATGGCAACGAACCCAGCGCGCCTATCAATTGCTAACAAATCCTGACCAAGGACAAGCAAATGATCCCATTGATGTCATTACCCGCTCTTATCAAAACAATGTATATGATGAGTTTATTGAGCCCACCCCATTAATCGATCACCAAGCCATTAACGAGGGTGACTTAGTCATATACTTTAATTTTCGAGCCGATCGTGCTAGACAATTAAGCCATGCATTAAGCGACCTAAATTTTAATGAATTTAAACGCGAGCGTTCAGTCCCTTTGTCTTTTTTAACCATGACACAATACGACTCATCGCTAAACGCACAATGCATCTATCTACCCTCCATCCCCCAAAACACCTTAGGTGAATGCGTAGCTAATGCCAATATGCATCAATTACGTATCGCTGAAACTGAAAAGTATGCGCACGTAACCTTTTTCTTAAATGGTGGTTTGGAAGAGTCATTTCCTCTTGAAAAGCGCATACTCATTAAATCACCTAATGTTAAAACCTATGATTTAAAACCAGAAATGAGTTGCCATGAATTAACTGAAGCCTTAACGAACGCGATTGATTCAAAAGAATATCAACTGATTGTTTGTAATTTTGCTAACGCAGATATGGTGGGCCACACGGGTGATCTGAACGCGGCAGTTAAAGCCATTGAAGCACTCGATAAGTGCTTTATTAAAATTGATCATTCCATAAAAAAATCAAATACTAACCTCATCGTTACTGCTGATCACGGCAACGCAGAAAAAATGTTTGATGAAACAACCAAACTTGCGCATACCGCGCACACAAACCATCCCGTTCCTTTTATTTATATTGGCTCAAATCCAATGAACATTTCTAATCATGATGGTTGCTTAACCGATATTGCCCCAACAATATTAAAATTACTTAATATAGAGCCCCCAAAGGAAATGACTGGTGACTCCTTACTTAAACCTATTAAATCTATCAGCCAATGAGTAAATATTTTAGTCCTAAAATAACCCTCAGGCTAGGATTGGTCTTAATCCTACTAACCTTGCCCTTCTTTATTGAAGCGACTCCCAAAATAAATGCTGAAACAACGCTATCTAAAATAAAAAATAAACTTGTACGCCTTAATTCATATCAAACAAATGAAAATCAAAAAAAAAGGACGCTTAAAACTGAACTTAAACGCATAGATATTAGCATTGCCAAAACATCTCAAACCCTTGAAAACGCAAACCTAACCATCAATCAAATGCAGCAAGACATTAAACAGATACAGACAGAACAAAACCCTTTGAAAAATCGTTTTGATGAGGTGAAAAACCAATTAAGCCAATATTTGATACTCAGCACACAATTAAATAAAGCTAATCCATTATTTCTTATTCTAAATAAAAAAGATCCTAGCCTAACAACCCGGTTGATGAACTATTTAGGCTACATTAAAAAATATCAAACGGATTTATTACTAGAAGTGACACTGCTGAGTCATTCACTAGAAGAAAAAAAAATAATTATACAACAAAAATTGAACAGCCTTTCTTTGCTCCAAAAACAACAAGCCAAACGTTTACAAACATATAATGATGATAAACAGTTGCAACGAGACATCATTAATAATATATCCATGCAATTAACGGATCGTTCTTTGCGAATTAAGGAACTTAAAAGAAATGAACGAAAGCTTAAAAACATTCTAACTAACATTGAACAAATTCAACAAAGACAAACTGATAAAAACCCTTTTTACGCTTTAAAAAATGTTTTACCCTGGCCAATTAAGCAAAAAATTAAAGATAGCCAATTAAATATTACAAAAGACATTCGAAGCAATGGGCTATTTATCCGCGCTCAAGAGGGCCGGCAAATACATGCCGTTCGGACAGGAAAAATAGTCTTTGCTGATTGGCTTCGAGGTTATGGCTTACTCATTATATTACAACACGACCATGGCTTTATGACGCTTTATGCCAATAATCAAGCGCTCTATAAAGACAAAGGTGACAATGCCTATACCGGTGAAAAAATAGCCACCGTAGGCCACAGTGGCGGTCAATTAGATGACGGTCTTTATTTTGAAATAAGACACAAAGGTAAAGCATTGCCTCCTCTTTCTTGGTTAAAACGAAATACTTAATAAAATACGACTCTATGGCATCTTATTTGCATCGCTCTTTGAACTAGCTAAAAAATTGTCTGGAGATAACCGATGAAAAATCCTAAACAGCGTTACTTATACCCTATTGTCTTAGGGTTTGGTTGTATCCCCCTTAGCAGCATTGCAGAAATGCAACCACAACGTATCCCACTTGAAGACGTGCAACGTTTTTCAACGGCCATTAGCCAAATTAAAAATTATTACGTAAAACCAGTTAAAAATACTGAATTGTTTGATAATGCCATTAAAGGAATGTTAACAGGGCTCGATCCACATTCAGCTTATTTAGATGAAGAAGCCTTCAAAGAATTACAAACGTCAACCAATGGTGAGTTTGGCGGACTAGGTATTGAAGTCACTATGGACAAAGGCGTTATAAAAGTTATCTCTCCTATTGATGATACGCCCGCCTCTAAAGCAGACATTCAAGCAGGTGATTACATCATTAAACTCGGTGATAAAGCAGTACAAGGCTTAACCTTAAAGGAGGCGGTCGATATTATGCGTGGTAAGATAGGCACTAAAATAAGCATGATTATCATTCGTAAAGGTGAAAAGAAACCACTTAAAAAAATATTGGTTAGAGAAAGCATTACCATTAAAAGCGTTAAAAGCAATTTAATTGACAACAATTATGGCTATGTTCGGTTAAGCCATTTCCAAACAAAAACCGCAAAAAACATGATTCAATCCATTGCTAAATTAAAAAAAGATGCCGGTGGGAATATTAAAGGCTTAATTTTAGATCTTAGAAACAATCCAGGCGGTTTACTTGATTCTGCCATAGAAGCATCTGATGCTTTTATAAATAACGATAAAAAAGGTAAAGAAGAGCTTATTGTTTATACCGAAGGTCGTTTAGAAAATTCAAAGTTTATTGCAAAAGCAACGCCTGGTGACATTTTAAATAATGCACCCATCATTGTACTTATAAATGGCGGCTCAGCATCTGGTTCTGAAATTGTAGCCGGTGCATTAAAAGACCATAAAAGGGCCTTGCTAATGGGGACTAAGAGTTTTGGCAAAGGATCGGTTCAAACCGTATTACCTCTTGATGCAAAAACTGCAATAAAGTTTACAACGGCACTTTATTACACGCCAAGTGGTATATCGATACAAGCCAAAGGCATCACCCCTGACATTATAATTAAAAACACTAAGGTGCCAAAAAGAGATCCTGATGATAGCGTTTATGATAATATGATTTTAAACGAGGCTGATTTAAGTGGCCATTTAAAAAATGGTAATAAAAAATCAAGCATTGATAAGGCTAAGAAAAAACAACAAGGACTTAGTTCTGCCGATATTCTCTATAAAGACTATCAACTACACCAAGCCATTAATGTCCTAAAAGGCATGACCTTAAGTCAACGATAATTTCATAAATAAAACTCGTCACAACAATATTGTGTTGTGGCGATAATTACCTTCAATATTTCGATTCATTAACTTAATTAACTAGGGCGTGTTGACACTTCAAAATGAATGGTCAAGACACCCTAGGTTTTGGCATGTTATTTTCAACGTTGTTGAAAGTGACATCAGCAATATTCTCTATATAACGTTTGGCTTTATCCATGTCTTTAGTACGTCTTCTTAAACCATAAGCACCTACCCCAAAAAAAGTTAAGGCTGACATTGTTGCCGTTGTTTTTAAAGCAAAAACAGTCGCTGCCCCAATCACAGGTAGGGCTAAAGGACCAAATAAAGCAAGCAAACTTAAGGTGAAGGTAAGCGCGCTTATTAATGTCAGTGCTAATGCAATTTTGGTCGTTAGTCTTGCTTGAGTACTTTTACCTAACCTTTCAACGTGTGCCAAACATGCATTTGCATTATCAAACGTTGGATTTTTTAAGGCTCTAGCGCCTAACAGTCCCGCCTCTGCCACATGACTTAAACTTTCTTTATCATGATAATTGGGTGCTGACATCGCGCGCGATAACTGATGATTGGCTTCGATTAATTGATTGGTTATACTTATGCCGTCATGCGGTAAATCTTTACGGTCTCCTTTGGGCACTTGCTCCAAATGAACCTTTGCTTGTGCGCCTTGTATATCAAGTGCCATACGCGAAAGAATGAAACTTAATTCTTGAATAAAAGCCTGTTGATTATCTGCTGACATTTCTGTGAAATCATTTAAAGGGTCTTCAACTAAATCGAACCGCTTCATAAGTTTATTAACGCGCAATAAATGTTTATTAAATTTAATTTTAACTTTATTGCCTAAAGAATCATCATATAATTTTTCGAAAAAATCTTTATTTAAAAATTCGCTAAAAAGTGAGTTAATCCGTTTTATATCACTGACAAAAACAGATTGTTCAATATCAGGCATTAAAGCATTTTTGTCATAGCAAGTATTTATAAACTGCGGCACGAGTGTCTGTATAGAAAAATCCATCACTTTTGCAATGTCGTTAAAATTCTGCTCAGATAAAGAACGAGGAAAAGGCATTTTTAAAAATTGATACTCACCACAAAAATAATGAGCATATTTTAATTTAATAAGATCTTGCTCTATGTCATGAAGTTTTAAATTAGTTTCAACTGAAGTTAATTTCTGATGGCTTATATCAAGATACTTTTCCAGCAGCTTATCCAGCGGTAACGACAAATTTTTCAAAATTAATTCCTTCGTTAACTGTTCTAAATTTCGCGAACGCAATAAAAAATCGCGATTAAACAAATCATCTGCATTATCTGTTTGACTAGAGTCTTGTAAGTTTGGTTCAAGCCAATTATTTCTAATTGAAGTAAAAAATAATCCCTGAGAAGATGTTTTACCACAATGACTGATAAATTTATCCATAGGGCTTAAAACACATGTTCGATCAATCACTATGTGTACGTCAGACAACCTTGCATTTAATGATCGTGATGCATCAGCTAAATGAGTTGCTAATTCCTGATTTCTAGCACGTTGCAACACCTCTATTTCACTCTTATTAGAGAGGGATTTATTAGTCTTTTGTTTTGCCTTTAATACGGATAGTTGTGTGTCATTAAAACTGATTTTTTCCTTTTTAGTTTTTTTGTCATCAATGATTTCAATTAAATTACAAAGCTCTTTAAATTGTGCTTGGTAACATTCTTGAGTGCGTGTTTTTGATACTGGAATAATTTCCAGTTGATTCTTTAAGGTGTTTGTAAAGAAACGTTCTTTATCTTTTTCATTTTTAGCTAATGCTAAAATAAATTCTCTAAAACTCGGCTCCGCAAGTGCCGTCCAACGTAATTTTAAAATTCGAGATTCAATGGTTGCTGCAAGGCGACTTCCTCTAGGCTCATCAATATTTCTAGTAAGTAATGATGTTTTCAAATCCGTATCAATTAAAAACTGGTTCAACAAAAATTCATTTTTCTCTTTTTTAAATTGAGAATTTTGAGCCAGTTCACCAAACATTTTTTGATCATTTTCAGTATAAGTATTGTGCTTCACGCCGCCTTTAAAATTAAGGGTATGATTACATAAACCTAAGCTTGTAGGCCAGTAAAAAGGGGTTGCATCTTTTAATTTTGGAAACTGTTGAAGATCTGCCAGAGAGATGGTGTCAAAATGATGAGATACTTCTCGAAAGGGGCGCCCTCCATCATGCGTGATGCTAGCAAAACTTAAGCCAAAATCAAACCGAATCCAAGTAAGGTCTCCTGCACTGCTTTTAGCAATACCAAAATTAGCACAGTGAAAATCATCCTCAGCATATAGCCAAGCACTCATTAATAAATTAGCCAAACCGGATACTTTTCGGATTGAAACAGGCTTACCCACTTCATCAAGATTAAACACTTCTGATTTATAGTCACATTCATCCGTGCTTAATTTCCAATACTCTTGAAAGCCTGTCAAACCAAATGAAGCGGTACCAATGTTTCTCTGTCGACTTGAAAGCAATACTGTTTTAGCGGCTTGCTCACCAATATCCATTTGATACAACATTGAAAATGATGCTTCTTCCTGCGCCTGACGTTTAGACGATTTTTTAATGAACATAGGGACGGACTCACTCATAGACATCTTTTTTGCAGCTTCTTGGGAAAGGTGTCCTCGATAAACCTCATTAGATGAGTCACTAAGGGGTTCTTTATTTTCAACTGAATTAATATCTATTGTCTTTATTGTAATCATAATAACCCTCTTCCCTTCTCTTGCGACTCTCTTAATTATAGAGTAAATGTATTAAGTGAACATTAGCCACAAAAGAAAGCCTAAGACAATAGGAAACCCACCTATGAACATAAAGAATAATTACTGTGCTTTGAGCTGGTTGTAAGTGAGTCGTTAACCGTCTCAGTCTTAAAACCTATGTCGACAGCACCTTCAGGGCTTTGTTAAACTAGGTAAAAACAAACAAGGCATGATAATACCATGACAGCATTAAGCCTAACTAATGTAACTAAAACCTACGCAAACGGTGTGAATGCACTAAAAGGCATCAGCCTTAACGTTAAAAAAGGTGATTTTTTCGCTCTACTTGGTGCTAATGGCGCTGGCAAATCTACCACCATTGGGATCATTACATCCCTTGTTAAAAAAACATCTGGCCAAGTCAGTGTATTTGGCCATGACTTAGACTTTGCTGCAAATCAGGCCAAGCAATGCATTGGCCTTGTGCCGCAAGAATTTAACTGCAATATTTTTGAAAAATGCAGTTTTATTCTAAGAACTCAAGCCGGCTATTACGGCATTCCTAAAAAAATAGCCATCGAACGTGCAGAATATTACTTAAATAAATTAAAGTTATGGGACAAACGTAACGAAATTGCTCGAAGGTTATCAGGCGGCATGAAACGAAGGCTAATGATTGCAAGAGCGCTAGTGCACGAACCAAAAATGCTCATTTTAGATGAACCTACCGCCGGTGTAGACATTGAAATTCGTCATACCATGTGGGAATTTTTACAGGAATTGAATGATGCAGGCACCACCATTATTTTAACCACTCATTATCTTGAAGAAGCAGAAAAACTCTGTCGTAACATCGCTATTATTAAAGGTGGTAATATTGCGTTAGAAAACAGCATGGCCAACTTACTTAAAGAAGGTAATAATCGACGCATTATTGTTGAGTTAGCAAACCCCATTTCATCCTTGCCTATCTTTAAAAGTTTTCAAGCACACTCAATTGATTCACAAAAACTAGAAATCACACTGAAAGATAAGAGCAACCTTAATGATGTATTTGATGAGTTATCACAGCATAACTTTCAAGTGACGCATCTCACCAACGACGCCAGTCGACTGGAACATTTGTTTTTAGGGTTAATTAATCATGAATAATAATAACATGTACAAAATTTCAATCATTTCCCTGTCTACCATTGTTCGCCGGGAGTGGATTCGTATGGTTCGCATTGCAGGCCAATCATTTTTACCACCTGTTATGACTATGACGCTGTATTTTTTAATTTTTGGCAACTTAATAGGCAAACGAATTGGCTTAATATCTGGCGTGCCGTACTCTCACTATATAGCGCCAGGGTTGATAATGATGACCGTCATTAGTAATGCTTATACCAATGTCTCATCCTCTTTTTTTGGCAACCGTTTTCAACGAAACATTGAAGAATTACTAGTAAGTCCTACCCCTAATTTTATTATTTTACTTGGCTACGTTTTAGGCGGCATAATACGCAGTATTGTTGTCGCTGTGCTGGTAACCTTGGTTACGTTATTTTTCATTCCTTTAAAAATTTACTCAGTTAGCTTGCTCATCACAACCGTTATATTAGTTTCCTCCCTCTTTGCATTAGCAGGATTTACCAACAGTATATTTGCCCGAACCTTTGATGACATCATGCTGATCCCAACGTTTATTTTGACCCCTTTAACTTACCTTGGTGGCGTATTCTATTCTTCGAACATGCTTTCACCCTTTTGGCAAACCATTTCAAGTTATAATCCTATTTTTCATATGGTTAATGCCTTTCGATACGCCATGATTGGGAGCAGTGACACCAGTATTGTTCCCGCACTGACCTTAATTTCGCTTATGGTTTTAGCGCTAACTTGCTTAAATTTAACCTTATTGAATAAAGGAATTGGTTTAAAAGAATAAACCATTTGATAATGATTCTCATTTAGTATATATTCTATGTCACTTTAATTGAGTTAGTGCCCTTTAAAATGACATCGAATTTCAAGAAACATGCAACTACCGCTGCCGCTGCTATCTTATCACTTGGTTCAAGTTTAACATTGGGCTTGCTAAGTTTTGGCGGTTGTTATGCCCTAGCTCCTTCGATTGAATTTGGTCTAACCTCTTTTTCACTCGCCAGTTTGTACGAAGGCGAGATTTATTTTCAAAACATTAAACAAGCGTTAAAAAAGCTGTTCGATCCGAATCACTTTGATAACCAACTCGCTGAAGATGTTATTAAACAAATACTTGAAAACGAGTACCGACAACTTCTAGAAACAAAATATAAGCTTAAAATTCAAAATGACTTGAGCGGCTTTATTGATGAAGACGTACTCGCTAAAGACATTCGTCAACTCAGTGATGATGAATATAAGTTATTAAAATCAGCAATCCTAAATCAACCGCGCCAAGCCCCTGCTTCTTTAAGTGACGCTAGTCAATGCATTGAATGTTCAATTCCACAAGCCAATACCTTCGAGTGTTCTATTAACAAAGATATACCATTATTTTTTATTGATTATCAACGCGCTCAACATAAATCATCTTTACTAAAATCCTATAAAGACCCTACGCCTGCACAAATATTGGCCTCTGAAAAGGCTGAGAAAGATCTTGAGCACATGCAACATTTTTTCTATCTCGCATTAGGTGAAAACACAAACATAGATGAGCCTTATGCGACAGAATTAACTGTCTATTTGATGCCTGAAGAAAAAGAAAATAATATTAACGCAAAAGAGCTTATTGAAAAGGCTAATAGAAAAAAAATATTGATTAAATTCGGATTCATTTGTTGCGCCGCAGCCAGTACAATCTTTAGCTTAGGCTCTGTCTATCTTATTTTAGAAACATTGGCTGTTTTATCCTTTATTACGCTACCCTTGCCAATTATTATAGGCTTATCCGTTATTTGTGGTATTGCTACCGCAGCACTAACAGCAAATAGCTTAGCTGATATGATTTGGAATGAAACCTTAAGTAAATGGTATAATGACATAGAAATCGCAATTAAAGACACTGATAACCCTGCAAAAGCCTGGTTATTAAGCATAGGCAGTGTAGTCTTAATCGGCCTTGCAGCTTGCTTAACCGTTTTCACTTGGGGCACCTGGTGGACAATTACCGATGAAATTAAAAAAATCCCTAACTTATTAAAAAACATTCCAACCTTTATTACTAAAACGCTATTACCTAGCGTCAGCGCTGCAGCAACGTTAATTTTCACCTTAGAAAACACCAAAAACTCGCTTGATCTTATGCTAAAAGTTGTCAGCAATGTTTCTGTGAAATCCCAAAATTTCATCAATCAAAAGATAGAAAGCTTTCAAGATTTTAGTGCTAAATTTCAAGCCCAAGAGATCCCTCGCTATCAACTTTTAAACCCCTTTAATTTTCTTATTTATCTTATTGAAATGCCTTTAAAAGTCATTGGCTTTATTGCCCATATCGCCAGCGTAAGTGTAACAACGAATCGAATTCCTTATGTTCCAATGGCAATTAGTATGCTATTCGCCTTTGCAAGTGAACTTTTCGAAGATCTTCATTATTTTTTCTTTAGTGATGACAGTGACAGTGATAATCAATGCAGCCACAACCACAGCAATGACATTCCAACACGTTTTATTCACTGGGCCCTAAGCCCACTGTACTACCTTAGTTACGCTTGGCATTCTAAGGGCAAACTATGGTTGTCTGAACCAGACAATTTATATAATTTTTGGAAAACGGACGATTGCTGCGATGTAAACAGTAATAACATCAATGCTTGCGCCAATGTAAATTGTCAAGACGCAAGCTTTGACACCGCCCTTAGCTCAATTCCTCCAACCAGCACCTATTGGCAACAGAATAAAATACTCATGCAACTGAATGAAAAAATTGATTCTCTTCCAACAAGCGACACAATCTCCCGGGCTAAAAAAACTGAATTAGAAAAAATCAGCGCCGAGATAAAGTCTAAAATAGAACAAGTGGATCATTATTTAACTCAAAAGCCCGCTCAAATTAACACCGCGATAAAGATAAGAAAAAACATAAAAAGTTACCTTGAAAAACCACAAGATGATAATTCACCGCTGAGTCAACATAGAAATTTTTGGCAAATATCTGGTAATACGTCATCAATTGACTTACTTGATACATTGGCAAGCGAATGTGAGCCTTTATTAAAAAAACAAGCTAATTTTACTCAATCGTTCATCTAAAAAAACTTAACCCACAAGTATCTGGAACGTTTCGTTTTCCAAGTGTATAATTTTATTAATTATCACATAAATATAGAAAGAGACGTTATGAACCTATTAACTAACATTATTTTAACCATTATAAATTATGGACTATACGCGATATTATTCATCTTTATGCTGCGTATTTTGTTTCAACTGTTTAAAACTAATTCGAATAATCAAGTCGCTGTGATGGTAGCTAATGTTACCAACGTGATGGTGATACCCTTAAGACAATATCTTCCAAGAACTCGTTACATAGACTTATCCACCCTCACCTGCTGGCTTTTTTTTGATATCCTTAAATATACCATTCTCGTTTATTTTACTGCCAAAAGTGGAAGTGGTTTTCTATCCATCATTGAATACATTAAAATTGTTCCCGCTGACTTTATCATGCAAGCATTAAGCATAATAATTTACTCAACTTTATTTTATACCATCCTTTTATTTGTTGCTCCAGGACTTAAAAGTATGGGCATGGATACTTTAAAAGCATTGAGTGAGCCCGCGCTGATTCAAGCACGAAAAATAATTTCACCCGCAGGTGGCTTTGATTTTGCACCAGCGATTATAATGCTTGGTTCAAAATGTATCCAGCTATCCATCATGCAATTTATTCCTGCATCTTATTTTTATTAACCAAAGAGACATCAACGATGACTAAAAAACTTGGCAATAAATTAATCCTACATGTTCTTTTTATTGTTAGCATAATGCAGTGTAATACAGTAATGGCTACCATCTATTGCGCTCATGGCAGCGGCTATCTTAAAGTTGGCATGAGTAAAAACCAGGTGCAACAAGCCTGCGGAGAACCCATTAGCCAATCTAAAAAAAAGAAATATGGTACTCGTAATATAGCTATCAAACAGCTTTTTTATACGCTAAAAAAAAACACACGTTCAGCCTATGGACCAAGTTCTAACACACAAACCATTAATATCGTCGTTACTATTATGAATAATAAAGTAACAGAAATTAATTTAGGAGGTAATAAAACTCAAGCCGCTTCTGTTTGCGCTAACGGCACAATTCAAGTAGGTCTGCCAATGAGCAGTATCACTCAGGCTTGCGGTACGCCAAGTTACATAAATAATTCCTTTAAAAAGATATCTCAGGGAAACCTTATTGAGCAAGAAATATGGCAAATTAAAACCAGCCAATATGGCAAAAATCGAACCCTTACATTTAGTGATGACACGCTAATTTCAATACAATAATAACCCCATAAGGTAAAACATGTCTGAAACAATTGATGAAATAACCATAGACTATGAAGATGGTGACATTTTAACTACAAAAGAACTTGATAAAGAGATTTTAACACGTGGTGCATGGACAACCATTTTATTTAAATATCAAGATTGGAATCGAACTGAAGAAGTTTATGGCCCAAATAAATATTCCATACGTCGATATCAAAAACGTAATGGTCAATACATGCAAAAATCTAAGTTTAATATTTCCAATAAAGATCAAGCTGCAAAGATCATTGCGGCATTACAAAAATGGGTAGCAGAAGACTAATAAAGAAGGTTAGGCATATGAAAATTCACATGCCTAAAATAAATAATAGCGTTATTATAAAATGTTTAACGGTGAATGATAGGGTAAATCTAGTGCATGAGCAACCGCTTCATACGTTACTTTACCTTCATGAATGTTTAATCCATTCATTAAGTTAGGGTTTTCTAATAATGCTGTTTTCACACCTTTAGTGACTAACTCCAACACAAAAGGAAGCGTAGCATTATTGAGTGCAAAGGTTGACGTTCTAGCCACTGCGCCCGGCATATTTGCAACGCAGTAATGTATAATGCCTTCCTCAAGGTAAGTTGGAACATCATGCGTTGTTGCTCTACTTGTTTCAAAACAACCACCTTGATCAATCGCAACATCCACCACTACGGAACCATCTCTCATTTGTTTTAGCATATCTCGCGTCACTAACTTAGGCGCTTTTGCACCAGCAACTAATACCGCACCAATAACAAGATCAGCCTTCATAACATAATATTCAAGCATATCATCGGTTGCATAGATAGTATTAAGTTTTGAGCCAAATTGAAAATCTAGTTCAATCAAACGATTTAATGATTTATCCAAAACAGTTACCGCAGCTTCCATGCCCATAGCCATACGAACCGCATTGGTACCTACCACACCACCCCCAATAACAACCACTTGCGCAGGTTCAACTCCAGGCACACCACCTAATAACATGCCACTACCACCAGATGCTTTTTCAAGACAATGCGCGCCGGCTTGAATGGACATACGGCCTGCTACTTGACTCATGGGAACAAGTAATGGCAAAGAACCATCCTTTGCCGTTACCGTTTCATAAGCAATGGCTGTACAGCCTGACTTTAGTAACAATTCCGTTTGCGTAGGATCGGGGGCCAAATGTAAATATGTAAAAAGTGTTTGGCCTTGTCTTAATTTAATGCACTCAGAAGGCTGTGGTTCTTTCACTTTAACAATCATTTCTGCGCGATCAAAAACAATATCTGCATTGGCAACAATGCTTGCCCCTGCGGCAATATACATTTCATCGGTTAAACCAACGCCAGCACCAGCATTTGTTTCTATTAACACTTGCTTAGCGCCACGGTGAATTAATTCTTTAACGCTGCCTGGGGTTAAACCAACACGATATTCATGAGTTTTTATTTCTTTTGGTACGCCTACTATCATTTAAAAATATCCTTCTTATATTTTATTTATTAATTCAGGGACTAACTCAAACACATCACCAACTAAACCATACGTTGCAATTTTAAAAATGGGGGCATCTGGATCTTTATTAATTGCCACAATAACTTTACTGTCTTTCATTCCAGCCAAGTGCTGAATGGCACCAGAAATTCCTAATGAAATATATAATTCTGGTGCAACAATTTGCCCCGTTTGACCGACTTGAAGGTCGTTTGTCACAAAACCAGCATCAACTGCTGCGCGAGAAGCGCCTACTGCGGCACCTAACTTATCAGCCAGTTCATCAACAAGTTTAAATTTTTCCGCACTTTTAAGGCCTCTCCCACCGGATACAACGACTGATGCTGTCGCTAAATTAGGTCGTTTTGACTGACTTTTCTTAGCACTACAAAATTGTGTTAATGGTGCAGATAATGTTACTGAAACACGTTGTACCTCTAAAGAGAGTGTGTCGTCAATCATTGCAGCATTAAATGCGGTAGGTCTTATAGTCAGCACTTTTTTAACGTCCAAAGCACGAACCGTTTGCAATACATTACCAGCATAAACGGGACGTACAAACGTATCAAATGATGTAATTTTAATGACATCAGAGTACGCATTCACATCAATTTTTGCAGCAAATCTTGGCATAATATTTTTACCAAACGTATTAGCCGGTGCAATAAAAACATTAAATTCAGACGCAATACTTAGTAAGCACTCCACTAAGTCTTCGGCAACCGCATTTTTTAAACGAGGATGTTCAAGCGCCAAAATTGACGTAATACCTCTAATTTTTTGAGCTTCATTTATAATACTATCCAAACCCGTGCCAAGAAGAACCAAACAACACTTTCCCTCAAAGCATTGCGCAGCAGTAATCGCATGCAATGTTGAAAGATTTAAACATTGATTATCATGATCAGCAATTATAGCAACATTCATAACTATCCTTTTATTAACATAGGCAGATCACTATTCAAACGCTCTAGTAATTCATCCGCTGAATTTAACATCTCACCTACAGCACGCTCAGGCGGAGAGTCATACGATAAAATTTCACAGCGGGGATTAATCACAACGTCTAAGTCATCAAGCATTAATGATTCAATAGGCTTACGTTTGGCTTTCATTATATTAGGTAAGCTGGCATATCGAGGCTCATTTAAGCGTAAATCTGTCGTAATAACGGCCGGCAAAGAAGACCTTAACGTTTGAAGGCCACCATCAATTTCTCGTTCAACAGTAATTTGAGTGCCTTCAAGTAGAACATGAGATGCAAAGGTATGTTGAGGCCAATTAAGTAAGCCCGCCAGCATTTGCCCTGTTTGATTGTGATCATTATCAATGGCTTGCTTACCCATTAAAACAAGAGAGACTGATTCTCTAAGAGCAATATTTTTTAACACTTTAGCAATGGTTAGTGAATCTAACAACTCATCGGTCAATATATGGATGCCTCTATCCGAACCTAATGCCAATCCATGCCTTAATGTTTCTTGAACCATTTTATTACCGATAGAAACAACAATAACTTCTTCCACCAAACCTTTTTCTTTTAAAGCAATGGCTTCTTCAAGCGCAATATCATCAAAAGGATTAATTGACATTTTATTGTCTTCAATTCCACTGCCATCGTTTTTAATACGAACTTTAACATACGCATCCATCACTCGTTTTACTGGCACCAATACCTTCATGTTTACTCCATCAACCACTCACACAAGAGCAATACTGCCGTCATTTAGTTCACGAGTCAACTATAACTTTATGCTTTAAACTTCTATATATTTAACTGCTTATATATACTCAACGCAAATGAAGATGCGATATTTTAGCATTGATATTTATGCGTGAGTCATCGACTTTTCGTTCGCTATAGAGCCGGTTATACCTCACTCATAG
>CAWVYD010000018.1:0-15667 GCA_963934185.1 uncultured Legionellaceae bacterium
AACACGCACAGGTGTTATTCGCATTCTCAAATTAATGGGCGCTGATATTGAATTATGTAATAAGCGATTGTGTGGTGATGAACCTGTGGCAGATATTCACGTAAAATCCTCATGTCTTGAGGGCATTGATATACCACAAGAGTCTGTGAGTTTGGCCATTGATGAATTTCCAATTATTTTTATTGCAGCAGCAGCGGCAAGTGGTCAAACGGTTATTAAAGGTGCAAAAGAACTACGTGTTAAAGAAAGTGATCGAATTTTAACGATGATTGATGGTTTGCAATCCCTTGGTATCCATGCAGAAGCCTTGATTGATGGGGCTATCATTAATGGTGGAACCTTTAATGGCGGCATCGTTGATAGTCATGGGGATCATCGTGTCTCTATGGCTTTTTCTGTGGCTGGAATGGTTGCAATGAAGCCTATAACGGTTTTGAATTGCGCAAATGTACTAACGTCTTTTCCTAATTTTGTTGTGTTATCCACACAGTTAGGCATGACTATTTTGGAGAAGTGAAAATGAGCAAAGTTGTTCCTGTCTTAACCATAGATGGGCCAAGCGGTACCGGAAAAGGCACGTTATGCCAATTATTGGCGAGTGAGCTAGGTTGGAATTTACTTGACAGTGGTGCACTTTATCGAGTACTTGCCATTGCGGCAAAACATCATGCGGTCAGTTTAGATAATGAAGCGGTACTTGAAGTGCTTGCGGCTCATTTGGATGTACAATTTCTATCAAGCCAAGTGTTCAAGTCATCGGTTATTATTTTGGAAGGAGAAAATGTTACGGATCTCATTCGTTCGCAAACGTGTGGCGATAATGCATCTATTATTGCTCAACTTCCCAAAGTACGTGCAGCATTGCTTGAAAGGCAGCGCGGTTTTGCAGAAATGCCTGGCTTAGTAACGGATGGCAGAGACATGGGAACAGTCGTGTTCTCAGACGCTTTTATGAAAATTTATTTGGATGCAAGCATTGAAATGCGCGCTAAACGCCGGCATTTACAGTTGAAAGATAAAGGAATTAATGTTAGTCTCGCGCAAGTTCTAGAAGAACTGCAGTATCGAGATTTACGAGATAAAACGCGTAAAACGGCGCCATTGCAAGCAGCAAAGGATGCTATAACGATAGACACAACTAATATGAACGTTGAACAGGTCTTTGAAGTGGTGCTGTCAAAAGTACAAGCGCATTTTTTAGCATCGGTTTAATCCATGCTTTATGGCGTTACAAGAGTCATCTTTTCGTCATAAAGCAAGCATATGAAATAGGGGAGTTGGCGATGAAGTCCAACTTAAACATTACTTAACAAGCTATTTGAGCAACCATACTATGACTGAAAGTTTTAAAGAATTATTTGAAGAAAGCATTTTAAATAAAAAAATGTTTCCAGGCGCTATCATCGCAGCAACGGTTATCGACATTGATAACGACTACGTGACACTAAATGCAGGCCTTAAATCTGAAGGGGTCGTTGAAGTTAAAGAATTCATGGATCACTCAGGAATGATTGAAGTTCAATTGGGCGATTGTGTTGATGTTGCACTTGATTCTGTTGAAGATGGCTATGGCGAAACGATTTTATCTCGTGAAAAAGCCAAACGACAAGAAGCGTGGACTAAGCTTTCTTTAAGCCATGAGAAAGGCGAAACGGTTAAAGGTATGATATCTGGAAAAGTCAAAGGTGGCTTTACCGTTGAAGTTGGTCAAATTAGAGCCTTTTTACCTGGCTCACTTGTTGATGTACGACCTGTTCGTGAACCAACGTACCTTGAAGGCAAAGAGCTTGAGTTTAAAGTCATTAAAATGGACCTTAAGCGTAATAACATCGTTGTCTCACGTAGAGCCGTTGTTGAAGAAGAAAACTTTGCAGAACGTATCCATTTACTTGAATCATTACATGATGGTCAAGAGCTTAAAGGGGTTGTTAAAAACCTTACTGATTATGGTGCATTTATTGATCTTGGTGGTATTGATGGTTTATTACACATCACTGATATTTCATGGAAGCGTGTTAAGCATCCAAGTGAAATGTTGACTGTTGGTCAAGACATCATGGTTAAAGTATTGAATTTTGATAAAGAGCGTAATCGTGTTTCTCTTGGTATGAAACAACTGGGTAATGATCCTTGGGTTGATTTAGTTAACCGTTATCCTGAAAGCACACGTTTGTCAGGTAAAGTTACAAACATTACTGATTACGGTTGTTTTGTAGAAATAGAAGCAGGCGTTGAAGGCTTAGTTCATATGTCTGAAATGGACTGGACTAACAAAAACATTCACCCAAGTAAAGTGGTTCAATTAGGTGAAGAAGTGAATGTGCTTGTGCTTGAAATTGACCAAAATCGTCGTAGAATTTCATTAGGCATGAAGCAGTGCGTTATGAATCCTTGGCAAGAATTTGATCATAAATTCGAAAAAGGTCTAAAAGTTGCTGGTAAAATTCGCTCCATTACTGACTTTGGTGTGTTCATTGGTTTGGACGGCGAAATTGATGGTTTGGTTCACTTGTCAGACATTTCTTGGACTCTTTCTGGCGAAGAAGCTGTCAAAGCATATAAGAAAGGCCAAGACGTTGAAGCAGTTATTTTAGCAATTGATGCTGAACGTGAAAGAATTTCATTGGGCATCAAGCAATTATTGCAAGATCCTTTCAACTCTTTTGTTGATGATAATGCTCGTGGCACAATCGTAACGGGTGAAGTGATTGCCGTAGAAGCTAAAACAGTTACTGTTAAGCTTTCTGATGACGTTGAAGGTACCATTAGAGCTTCAGAATTATCTGATGAGCGAATAGACGATGCTACATTGATGGTTAAAGTGGGTGATAGTATTGAAGCTAAAATCACAAACTCTGATCGGAAAAGCCGAACCATCAGCTTGTCTGTTAAAGCAAAAGATGCTCAAGAGCAAGCTGATGTATTAAAACAATACACATCTAAAGATGAAGTTTCTGGTGGTAATACATCACTAGGTGACTTATTTAAAGCACAAATGGCAAACAAATCAGAAGACTAGTTATTACTGTTTTATTAGAAAAAGGCGCCGTTTAATAGCGCCTTTTTTTATTTAATTAAGGTGTTTTTTTTGGGAATGACATGAGAATATTTAAATTATTATTTTTAATTATTATCGCTTTATTAGGCGTTAGTTTTTCTTGTTTAAATGCGTCTTTTGTTAAGATAAACCTATATGTGGCAACGTATGATATGCATTTATCGATATTAATTGTATTAATATTAGGCATAGGAATTCTAATTGGTTGTGTGGCTATGAGCACGGCTTATCTACGATTAAAAGCAGAAAATTTAAGCATTAAAAGCAAGGTGAAATGGGCGGATAAAGAGATAAGTAACTTACGTGCATTACCCATTAAAAATAAAAATTAAAGCTATATAATACGTCGATCAGACCTAAATATAACTTGATTTGAACGTTAATTCGATTATAAATATTTTTATATTGAAAACCAAGGCTTAGGAAGCCTGCAGACTCGTTACTTAATATTGGAGAAGTGATGTGTTAACTGTTTGGCCACTATTATTACCTTTGGCTGCATTATCTGGTTGGTTTGTGGCAAAAAAGCCACTTAAGTCATTAGATAGATCTAAACTAGCGTTATCTAAAAGTTATGTTAAAGGTGTAAATTTCATTCTTAATGAACAGCCAGACAAAGCCATAGACCTTTTTATTAACATGCTCGATGTTGATAATGATACGGTTGAAACGCACCTTGCTTTAGGTGGATTGTTTCGCCGAAAAGGGGAAGTCGATCGGTCCATTCGTATACATCAAAACTTAATTGCACGACCTCAACTTTTTCACTCTCAACGCGTTGATGCACTAATGGGCTTGGGAAATGATTATTTATGTGCAGGGGTATATGATCGTGCTGAAAGAATTTTTAATGAAGTGGTTGACCTAGGTGGTCACTGCGAAGAAGATAGTTTAAATTGTTTATTTTCAATTTACCAACAACAAAAAATGTGGCGCAAAGCTCTAAATTGCTTACAGAAGCTTAGAAATGTTACCGGTAAATCAATGTCTGTTCAAATAGCGCATTGCTATTGTGAACTCGTCGAAGAGTTTTGTCTTTCTGGGCGATACAGCGATGCTGCTCAGTCTTTAAAATTAGCTCAATCCGTAGATAAAAATTTAGTTCGATCCAGCTTATTGCATGGCAAACTTGAATTTTTGTTAGGAAATTATAAACAGGCAATTAAAGCTTATAAAAAAGTAAGCAAGCAAGATCCTTTGTATTTATCGGAAATCGTTACGCCCTTATTTAATTGTTATCAAGCATTAGGCATGGCAGATCAATTTCAAGTGTATATGATTGAGTTATTGGAAGAGTATCCATTAACATCGATAGTGTTTTGTGTAGCAAAAAAAATCAAACAAGATAAAGGGGATACGGAAGCGATTGATTTTGTAACGGAAAAATTAAATCGTCATCCGTCTTTAAAGGGATTAAACCAATTAATTGAATGGCATTTGGATTTAGCTTATGGAAAGGTGAAAACCCAACTTTCGATGCTTCACAATATTACCGAGAAATTATTAATAGACAAACCCATCTATCGCTGTGAAAGCTGCGGATTTTCGGGATGTCACCTTCATTGGAACTGTCCTAGCTGTAAACGCTGGAACACAATTAAACCTATTTGTGGTATTGAAGGCGAATAATAACAATGATTTAAATCATTTCTTAATGCCTTTTAATCCTGCTTATTAGAATCATCTTAGAGGAAACATACATGCAATTCATTGACTTAAAGACACAATATAGAAAAATTCAAGAGAATATCCAAATGAGGATTAATACGGTATTGGAGCATGGCCAATACATTATGGGACCGGAAGTAAAAGAGCTTGAAGGTCAGTTGGCTGAGTATGTTGGTAGCAAGTATGCAATTGCTTGTTCGAGTGGTACAGATGCTTTGGTTTTGGCATTAATGGCATTAGACATTAAAGCGGGTGATGAAGTCATTACAACCCCGTTTAGTTTTTTTGCTTCGTCTGAAGTGATTGTACTGCTTGGCGCAACTCCTGTGTTTGTTGATGTGTGCCCAGATACGTATAATTTGGATGTGTCTTTAGTAAACGCTGCTATTACACCAAAAACCAAAGCCATTTTGTCCGTATCGCTTTATGGTCAATGCGCCGACATGACTGCCTTACAAATCCTTGCAACAGACAATAAGATTGCGTTAATTGAGGACGGGGCTCAAAGCTTTGGCGCCATACAAAATGACGTTCGCTCTGGCAATTTTGGTACCGTGGGTTGCACCAGTTTTTTCCCGTCCAAACCGTTGGGTGGTTATGGTGATAGTGGTGCTTGTTTTACTAATGATGAAGCACTGGCAGATCGTTTAAGACAATTAGTTCAACATGGCCAATCTGCAAGGTATCAACATAAATACATTGGCATTAATGGTCGGATGGACAGTTTACAAGCGGCCATTCTATTAGAAAAATTGGCAATTTTTGATGAGGAAGTGACGCTTCGCCAGCAAGTTGCGTTTCAATATAAAGAGTTACTTCAAGGCATTACTAAGACGCCAACAATTTTAGCAAACAATACATCAGTCTTTGCTCAATATACGATTGAAGTTAATGATCGCGAACGTTTTTGTCAAGCTATGACGGAACTATCAATTCCAACAGCGGTTCATTATCCAGCGTTGTTACCGTTTCAACCCGCCTTAGATTTTTTAGGCTATAAACCAGGGGATTTCCCTAATGCTGAAAAAGCAAGTAACCGTGTGGTCAGTTTACCAATGCATCCTTATTTAAGCATTGAAGAGCAAGTACAAATAACGAACGCTGTTAAACAAGCCATTTAATAGAGTCTGTCGATTATGTTGCCAATTATTATTGCACTTGATTTTGATACGACTAAAAAAGCGCTGGATTTATTAATAAGGTGTGATCCAACACTTTGCCGCGTAAAAATTGGTAAAGGCATGTTTACTCGTTATGGGCCGGACTTTGTTAAGCAAGTCATAGGTTTAGGATTTGATGTCTTTTTAGATCTTAAATTTCATGACATTCCTAATACGGTCTATGATGCTTGCCGAGCGTCGGTAGATATGGGTATTTGGATGCTTAACGTACATGCGCTTGGCGGTGAATCAATGATGCAAAAAGCCAAAGAGGCTGTTATTGGCTCATCGGCTCAATTAATGGCAGTAACCTTGTTAACCAGTATGAATGAAACCGAACTTAAATTATTAGGTTGTACATTGTCTCTGTCAGAAATGGTGATTCATTTAGCTCAATTAGCCTATAAGTCTGAGTTAAATGGTGTAGTCGCATCTGCTCACGAAGCAGCCGTCTTAAAACAACGCTTTGGTGAAACGTTTAAACTTGTTACGCCAGGTATTAGATTATTATTGGATGACACCAACGATCAAAAAAGAATAATGTCGCCAAAACAAGCGCTTATGAATGGCGCGGATTATTTAGTCATAGGACGGAGCATTACGATGGCTGAAGATCCCATGGCAAAATTAAGCGAAATTCAATGGGACATCATGGCTAAGTAACCTCACGTTTATAATTGCAACGTTATTATTGACCCACTACTAAAGATGTGAAATAATTTTTTTGTGGTACAAAAAAATAATTTTACCTAATCTTTTTGTATGGCTTTTATCAATCCAACCTTCACAGTGCTCACAATCCAACAGGTGACTGCTGTGTTTAATTAACAAGGAAATGTTATGTCCAATCTATCTAAAACTGTTTTTACTTCTTTTTGCTGTTTTCTTGCGTTGTCTAATGCATATGCGCTAAGTAATGAGAATAAAAACTCATCTCAAAAACCGGTTAGTTCGCTTCATCAAACAGGGGTTAAAGCACCAGCGGTCACGATTAATGTTAAAGATAAAATAAATCTAAACCAAGCCAGTGCTAAAAAAATATCAAAATTTAAAGGCCTTGGACCAAAGCGTTCGCAGGCCATTGTCGACTTTCGTAACGCGAATGGTGTCTTTACTAAATTAGAAGATTTAAGTTTAGTAAAAGGGATAAGCAAACGCTTTATTGAAAAAAATCATAATCAATTAAAAGAAACGTTTATTTTATAATTATTTTTCAGTTAACCCACTCAGACTCACTTAGTGGGTTAACGACATAAAAAACATAAACTAAAAAGTTTTCAGGACTGAAATAATGAGGATTTTTTAATAGATAAAGCATTTAGAGGCCGTCGTTAGTAGGATTGCTGCAGGAGAACTTCTTTTTTTAAACCGATCAGTATATAATTGTCAATAATAAATTTTGATAGGATGACTCGCATGTTTAGAAAGGATACATTAAAATCTTTTGATCCAGAATTATCGTCAGCAATTCTTGCCGAAGTAACACGCCAAGAAGATCATATTGAATTAATTGCATCTGAAAACTATGTTAGCCCGCTTGTTTTACAGGTTCAAGGCTCAGTATTAACAAATAAATATGCAGAAGGTTATCCAAGTAAACGTTATTATGGTGGTTGTGAGCATGTGGATATAGCTGAGTCGCTTGCCATTGAACGTGCAAAAGAACTGTTTAATTGTCACTATGCGAATGTTCAGCCTCACTCAGGTTCTCAAGCTAACGCGGGTGTGTACTTAGCGTTATTGAAACCAGGCGATACAGTTTTGGGTATGTCATTACCGGACGGTGGCCATTTAACGCATGGTTCTAAGGTTAACTTTTCTGGGAAAATGTATCATTTCATTTCGTATGGCGTAGATGAAATAACGCACTTAATTGACTATGACGCGTTGGCTGAACTGGCATTAGAACATAAGCCTAAAATGATTGTTGCGGGTTTTTCTGCTTATTCTCGAGTGGTTGATTGGAAGCGTTTTCGTGAGATAGCAGACAGTGTAGGCGCGTATTTATTTGTTGATATGGCGCACGTTGCAGGTTTAGTTGCTGTGGATGAATACCCATCTCCCTTGCCTTTTGCGGACGTGGTTACCACAACCACACATAAAACATTAAGAGGGCCGCGTGGTGGTATGATTTTAGCGCGCGAAAATGCAGATATTTGTAAAAAATTAAACGCTGCAATTTTTCCTGGTATTCAAGGTGGACCTTTGATGCATGTGATTGCAGCAAAAGCAGTAGCCTTTAAAGAAGCATTGTCTGATGACTTTAAAACTTATCAGCAACAAGTAAAGAAAAATGCGGTGGTGATGTGCGATACACTGATAGAGCGTGGTTACGACATAGTTTCAGGCGCGACTGAAAATCATTTAGTCTTGGTGAGTTTAATGAGTAAGGGTATTACGGGTAAAGCAGCAGACGCAGCATTAAGTAAAGCGAATATCACGGTTAATAAAAATACGGTGCCTAATGACCCTCAATCGCCATTTGTAACAAGTGGTCTTAGAGTAGGGACACCAGCCATTACAACACGTGGTTTTAAAGAAGAAGAAACTCGCCAATTGACACATTGGATGGCTGATATTCTAGATGATTTATCAAATGAAGAAATGATTGCATCCGTAAAAGAAAAAGTACATACGCTGTGTCAAAAGCTTCCGGTATATGGGTGAATTAGATGCATTGTCCTTTTTGCAGTGCCATTGAAACCAAAGTAGTTGATTCTCGTTTAGTCAGTGATGGAGACCAAGTGCGTCGAAGGCGAGAATGCTTACAATGTAAAGAACGTTTCACTTCTTATGAAACGGCAGCATTAGTCCTGCCTGCGATTATTAAGCGAGATGGGCGACGTGCGCCTTTTAGTGAAAAAAAATTAAGAGTGGGCGTTATGCGTGCTTTGGAGAAGAGGCCTGTTAGCCTTGACGACATTGAAAATATGATTGAATTAACAAAAAAACAGCTTAGAGCCAAAGGAGAACGAGAAGTACATTCTTTATGGCTTGGTGAGCAAGTGATGGATTTTTTGCGTAAGCGAGATGACGTGGCATATATTCGTTTTGCTTCAGTGTATAAACGTTTTAAAGACGTAAGTGAATTTAGTAGAACCATTAATAAAATGCAAGATGCATAGTCTCTAGTAGTTTATAGCCAAGGGAAATGAAGGTGCGTCATTTTAACATTGATATTTATGCGTGATTAACACACGATTCATTCGCTATAGAGCAAGCTATACCTTACTCATAGTGACTTAACCACGCAAAAATCTCGGCGTTAAAAAAGACGCGCCTTCATGTCCATTTGGGTATATAGAGGAAGAGTAGCGGAAGGATTGATTTAATTTTTAAAAATTTGGTGATTAAGTGAGTGATAATATAAACATTCATGCTCGTAAAAAAGCACGAATAATAGCAATGCAAGCCTTGTATCAATGGCAAATGTCTGAAGAAGAGCTTCATGGTATTGAATTACAGTACATAGAACATAATGATTTTTCAAAAATTGATCTTACTTATTTTAGAGAATTATTGTATGGCATACCTAAAAATTTAGCAGAACTTGAGAAAGTTTTTTCACAAGAGTTAGATAGACCATTAAAAGATCTTAATCCTATTGAACTTGCGGTGCTTCGTTTAGGGACTTATGAACTGTTAAAACGTTTAGACATTCCTTATAAAGTAGTTATCAGTGAAGCACTTGGGTTAACGAAACGTTTTGGTTCTAATTGTGGACATAAATACGTGAATGGTGTGTTAGATAATGTTGCTAAAAAAGTTCGAGCCGAAGAAGTAGCTAACGCCTTAAAATGATGGATGAATTTTCAGTCATTGATGCTTTTTTTAAGTCAATTACAACTAATCGATCTGGTTTGGTTCGTCAATCAATAGGTGATGATGCAGCAATTGTAGCGTTACCTAACGATCATGAGCTGTTAGTATCAACCGATACCTTGGTAGAAGGTGTTCATTTTTTATCTGACTGGCCAGCGAAGGTCATTGCTTATAAAGTGTTAGCAACGAACGTGAGCGACATCGCAGCAATGGCAGGCAAGCCAGCTTGGTGTTCATTGGCTTTGACCCTGCCTCATTTAGATGAAACTTGGCTAAAAGCGTTTTCAAAAGGTTTTGCTGATGCGTTACAAGCGTTTGATATTGACTTAATTGGTGGCGATCTTACTCGCGGCCCTTTAACCATCACCATCACCATTCATGGCATTGCACCAACCGCTAAGTCTATAAAACGCAGTGGCGCTAACCCTGGTGATCATATTTTTGTAACGGGCCGTTTGGGTGAACCGTCCTATGCCCTATCACAATTAGGAAAAGCTGCTTATACAGAACCCTTTTTTAATAAATTATTTTACCCTGATCCTAAGCATCGTTATGCACCTTTGTTGCAAGCGTTTGCCAGCAGCGCCATAGACATTTCAGATGGGCTTGCCGCAGATCTCTCTCATATTTTAAAAGCGAGTCAAGTAGGGGCTAGGTTGTATGAATGCCAGTTACCGTTGGCTGAATCATTGAAAAAACGTGTAGCAAAGGATAAGCAAACGGAACTCATACTAAATTCTGGTGATGAGTATGAGTTATGCTTTACTGTGCCAGCAGATAAGCGAGTTGAGTGTTTAAAGAAAATGAAGCAAAAGGGTTGGTGTTGTATCGAAATTGGTACCATTGTCAAAACACATGAATTAACGTTGATAACAAATCAAAATAAAAAATGCCCCATTGAAGTAAAGGGTTTTAAACATTTTTAGAGAGGCACATGAAAGAATCAAAACCTAATGTTTGGCGTGATCCATGGCATTTTTTAGCCTTTGGTTGCGGTCTTGGCACCTTGCCTATTGCACCAGGTACCTTTGGTAGTTTATTAGGCTTACTGTACTACTGGTTAATGTACCCTTTAGGCTGGGCTATTTATATAGGCTTAACTGTATTGGCCACCGTCTTTGGTTTTTGGTTATGCGGTCGCGTATCAAAGGATCTTGGTGTTCATGATCACGGCGGGATTGTATGGGATGAAGTCGTAGGTATTTTACTCACGTTTCTTTTTGTTACGCCGAGCGTGAGTGTGATGCTGGTTGGCTTTGTCTTGTTTCGCATCTTTGATATTTGGAAACCATGGCCCATCAGTTTCATTGATAAATCGGTCAAAGGCGGTGTTGGTATTATGATGGATGATGTGGTTGCCGCATTACCCGCATGGATTTTCTTGCAATTATACGTAAGTCTTACCGCTTAAAAGGAGTTGATATGACTGATAATCATCGTTTTTTATTAAGTATGATAATGACGGTTATGATAATCATAACCGCAGTGTTTGTTGTGCACCGTTTCATTCCTTCGTTGCTATGGGCCGGTACTTTATTGATGCTAACGTATCCCCTTTATCAACGCTGGTTAATCATGTGTGCTAAACAGGATACGTGGGCAGCCTTAACGTTTACAACCTTTGTCTCAGTGGTTATTTTTTTACCTCTTTTATGTTTGATTTCCGTTTTAATTCAAGAAGCTCAAATTTTTCTAGACTTTCTCATTCATGCTAATAAAGTAGGCATTTCAGCCCCTGAAGCACTGATTTCATTGCCTGGCATTGGTAACGAAATTAAACATTTTTGGCTCACACATTTTTCACAACCAGGTGGTTTGAAGACTTATTTATCTGAAATTAATGTTGCCATCAGTTCAATTAGTTACTACGTTAAAATTATTGGCGTATCTCTGGTTCATCGCAGTGTTCAAATTGGTTTTACCTTATTAAGTTTGTTTTTTTTCTATCGTGATGTGGAGATATTAATTAAACAAATAAATAACGTTGGCGTGTCATGCCTTGGCGATAGATGGTCTCATTTTTCAGATCAAATTCCAAAAGCGCTACAAGGCACGGTTAATGGTACGGTTTTAGTTGGTATGGCGGTGGGACTTATTATGGGGCCGATTTATTGGTGCCTTAGTTTTCCAGCACCGACCATAGCGGGCTTTTTTACTGCCATTGCCGCCATGATCCCTTTTCTGGTTCCTGTTGTTTTTATTATTGTTGCCATGGTTATTTGGTTGAGTGGTTCTTTAATTAAAGCCATTGTTTTGCTTACTATTGGTACGGTGGTTATGTTTATTGCTGATCATTTTGTCAAACCCGCATTAATTGGTGGTACCACCAAACTGCATTTTTTAGCGGTTTTATTTGGTTTACTAGGCGGTGTTGAAACGCTAGGGACCATAGGCTTATTTTTAGGCCCCTTGGTGATGGTTCTCTTTATGACCTTGTGGCGAGAGTTGCAATATTAAGGCTGCTTAGGCTTAAGGGCACAGCTTAAGAAGCAATACGAAACAGTATCGCATTCAATGCTTGCCAAGGATTAATGACGGATAAACCTTTAATGCTGGCATCTGCTTCTTTGGATTGTTTTAGCAATTGGTAAAACTCAATTAGTGGTCTTTGGTTGAGTTGTTGGCTGTACATGCTTTTTTTTGTTTGCCACACATGATAAGCATTTAATACGTTACTAACGGATTGGCCTTTCTCTACATCAAATTTCATATTGGTTAATGTGCGTAATTCTTTAGTAATGGCCCATAAAATAATATGTGGTTGAATTTTATCACATTTTAATTGTTTCAGTATGTTGTTAGCCTTTATGGGATTTTGGCCTATTGCGAAATCCACGCATTGAAAAATACTGTGGTGTGATTGGTCAGATATGTTATCGCACAGCATGTCGTAAGAAATCATACCGTTACCAAAAATTAACGATAACTTTTCAATTTCTTGTTCCAATCCTAATAAATTACCTTCAAAGCTGTTTGCTAATAATTCATAGCCTTGGCCTGTTGTTTGCAGTGATTTGTCTTGCATACGTTGTTTGATTAGTTGAGGAAATTTATAGCTTGGAATGGGATCAGCAGCAATGTGTAAACCGTCTTTTTCAATGTGCTTTATCCAAGACTGCTTCTCTTGTGCTTTGGTTAATTTAGGCAAAACAATTATACAACACGTATCAATGCTTTGAGTTATTAATTGTTGCATCTCATCATGTTGCGATTTTTTTAGCGCATGTGCGCTTCGAATAATAATAATTGTTAGGTCATCAAACAAAGAACCATTGCACGTTAAGGCATGAATGGCGGACCATTGAAAACCCGTTGCATCAATATTAAATTGCTCGGCGGGTGGCAGCGATTGACTTTTTAGATAAGCTTGAATTTTTAGAATGCTTTGTTCACGTAAGTAATCATCATTTCCCGAAATTAAAGTAAATTTTAATGACGTTAAGTGAGTTGTATTTAAAAATTGAGCCTGAATTTTCATGATAGGAGCATTTATTAAAGGCGGTAGAGAAGTATTACAAAGTAAGCGTATCTAATCAATAACTATTTCAAGGCGTTTAGTCAACACCTAGGAACACATGTTGTCTTTTTAAAGGACACAAGCAAGTGCTCACTGTAAGTCTAATTATATGGATAAGGAACTACTATGATTGCATTTTACGTAATTTAATTCAGCTGATTTTTCTTTGAATAATGTTTCATCAGTAAAAAATTCTCCTTGAAGTGATGCGGATTCAAACTCACCATTCATATTAGACATAACAAAATCAATGTTCTTATCTGACTGGGATTTAGCAAAGGTTAATGCATCTTCATTAGAACTAAATGAAAGCTTTAAAGTACCATTATCCAGTTTTTCAGGGTCTGGCATTTCATGTTTTTCGCCATAGGTTTCAGTACAAAAAGTCTTATATAAATCAATCGTTTTTTGAATGAATTGAGTTTGTACTTGCACTTTTCCTTCCGCGCTAGGATTTAATTGAGGGAATTTAGTGTATATTTTTTCAGGCGTTATTTGTCCGTGGTTATCCGTCATTTCTGTGCGAAACTCTTCTTCAGCTTCCGTTGTTTCATTGATGTCATTTATTGAATCGTTCATTAAAAGTGCTAACATTTTTTTAGCATTGTCTAATGTAATACGATCAAAAGCTTCTTGTTCCATTATTTTTGCAGAAGTAGACATAGCATTCGTTCCTATTATCGGTCATATATGTAACCATATTGAGTTACATTAATGATAGAGGCTTAACATTAAGCCAACATTAAGCCAACATTATACGCATAAAAATAATTTTCAAAGATGATTAAGCTATCCTTAATCGAGGTTACTTAGATAGCGATTTAACTTAGCGTGTAACTCATCTTTCATTTCATTAACGAGAATAACACGTTCGGCATCAGAGCTTAAAATAGCACTGTTGTTGGATATAAACGGTTTATTTACGGTTAATAGAACATCTTTTTTAATGACTTTTTGGCTAGGACTCAGCAGATCAAACACAACAAACTGGGTTAATTGAAATTGATTGACGGCATTGTTAGTACTGTTCGCTACCCTTTGCTCGCCTAAGTATGACGCTTTAATGATTAGGATTTTGCTCTGTTTTGTGCAAATAAGCGTATTTAATGCTAAACGAATCGTTTCCGCCTCGTTGCCCTGAACACAAACAGCCAAGGGCTTATTGGTATTGATTAAATGAAAGCCGCACCCTTGCATAAAAAGCAAGGGGAAGATGGTTAGAAGGTTAGCGATGCGTTTCATGGAGCTTGTCCTTAGTTATTTAATAACAAGGTTGATTAAGCCCCGATGAGCAACGACAATTGTTTTAATAATTTTTTTGTTATTAGTGAGTAGGGCGCAAACGCCAGGGGTTGCCGCAGCAAGTTCGATGATGCTTGCCTCATCGGTGTCTGTTGGCACCTCAACATCACCTTTTAATTTTCCGTTGACTTGAATGACAAACACCTTACTGTCTAACTTAAGGGCTTTTTTAGATACCTTAGGCCATAGCGCACTGATTACGTCTTTTGGGAAGCGTAAAAAACGCCAGAGATAATGACAAATGTGTGGACAGATGGGGGCTAAAATTCTTAATAAAATGCTAATGCCGTCATGCAATAATTCTTTTTCTGCGTTTTCAGACCGTTCGATTTTTGATAAAACATTCAACAGTTTCATTGCGCCAGAGGCGACGGTATTAAAGTGGTTTCGATCATAGTCAAAAACGATTTGTGATAATAACTGGTTTATTTCAAAGCGAATCTTTTTAAGCGGTGCGGATGCTTCTTGCCAATTGGTGATTTGTTCTGTGCCATTGCTAATTTCATCGTTTAGTTCTTGGATAAACGTGTCTTGATGGCATAAAGACCAAAGTTTTTTTAAAAAACGATGGGCGCCATCAACGCCAGATTCAATCCATTCAAGTGATTGTTCTGGTGGTGCGGCAAACATGGCAAAAAAGCGGGCTGTGTCGGCGCCGTATTGTTTGATTAAGGCATCTGGATCAACAATGTTGCCCAAAGACTTTGACATTTTGGCGCCATCTTTTAAAACCATGCCTTGTGTCAGTAATTTTTTAAACGGTTCGTCTGAATTAACCAAACCAAAATCACGCATTAAGCGATGGAAAAAACGGGCGTAAAGTAAATGCATGACGGCGTGTTCAATGCCACCAATGTATTGATCGACGGGGGTCCAATATTTCGCTCTGTCATCCAGCATGGCATTGTCTTGATTTTTACACGCAAAACGAGCGTAGTACCAAGAGGATTCAAAGAAGGTATCAAATGTGTCGGTTTCGCGTTTTGCGTCCATACCGCATTTAGGGCAAGTCGTATTAACAAAATCAGCGCATTGCGCTAAGGGTGACCCTTTACCATCAAAGACTACGTCATGCGGTAATTCAACCGGTAATTCGTCTTCTTTAACAGGCACGGGACCGCAGCTTTCACATAAAATCAT
>CAWVYD010000019.1:0-15347 GCA_963934185.1 uncultured Legionellaceae bacterium
AAAGTTTACCTGCCAGCCAAGTACCGGCTTGCGGTCCCTCACTTGAAATGCTTTATAAATATTTTCCGTTGCAAGATTTAATGCACGCGTTATTTTATGGCACCGGTAATTGCGCCAAGATTGATTGGACGCTGTTAGGCATGTCCATGGCTTTTTGGTCAATGTTAGTTTTTTTGGGTTTTACGACTTGTCTTATTATTGAATTCATTCAACGCAGACAACAGTCCTTAGCTGGCCGTCAAACTAAGCAAGCATAAATAAGCAACGTATAAACTTAATAAAATCGCTCCGCTAAGTCGAGTCAGCGATTTTTTTGAATTAAAGGTAAAAACAATCAACAACGCCGTTATGCCCAACATAATCGGATAGTCTCTGTGGTTTATTACACTTGGCACATCGCTAGGTGAAATGAGTCCGGCAAAGGGCAGAACGGCCAAAAGATTAAACATATTCGAGCCAATGATGCCGCCAATGGCTAAGTCATTCTCGCCTTTTAAAAGACTCAATATTGTTGTGACGACTTCCGGTAAACTGGTGCCAATGGCAATGACGGTTAGTCCTATTACTACGTCACTCACGCCTAAATAGCTTGCGATTGAAACGCCATTATGGACAATTAAGTGTGCACTGATAGGCAGCAAAATAAGACTGCCAACCAAACGCCAATAAGGGTAAATAAACGTTTTGGGTATTTCATTTTCGACTTCTTTATTCAAAGGATCTTTACTGGCTTGTTTAGCAATGTTGGCTAAAAAGGCAAATAAGAGCGTTAAGCCTAATAACAATAATAAGCCATCGTAAATACTGAAATAACCATCCAGCAGTAATAAATAGGTGCCTGCCATGATAACGAATAATATGGGTATTTCTCGTAGTAAGGTGTTTGATTGAATACAAATGGGTTTGATGATGGCGCTAAGCCCTAAGACCAAACCAATGTTGGCAATGTTTGAGCCAACCGCATTACCCATTGCTAGCGTGCCTTTATTGTTTAATGACGCTGTAATGCTAACAATAATTTCTGGCGCTGATGTACCAAGCGCAATAATGGTTAAACCAATGAGGATGGGTGAAATATTAAAGCTTTTTGAGATGTAAGCCGCACTTAAAACAAGCTCTTGTGCAGCAATGACGATTAAAACAAACCCGATTACGAGTAAAATTATCGGTAAAATCATATGCTTCGCTGTTTTTAGATAAATGAATTCTTATCATAGCGCATGTCGAAAATTATTTTTACCTTATTGGCAAATTATGAGAGTATGGAAATAATTTTGATTACTAGACTCTCTATATGCGCTTAAAAACCACGGTTACTGCCAAACATAAACATACTCATGCACGCACAACGACGGTTACCACGTCACACGGCACATTCCAAACACCAGCGTTTATGCCAGTAGGAACCCGTGCTGGGGTTAATTGCATGGATGCTTCACAGGTAGCGGAGGCTGGCAGTCAGATTATTTTAGGCGGTAATACTTATCACATGTTAGTCGCGCCAGGCATGGAAGTCATTAAGCAAGCGGGCGGAATGCATCCCTTTATGGCTTGGAAAGGTCCGATGTTAACCGATAGTGGTGGTTTTCAAATTTTTAGTTTGTCAAAAAATTCAGACATTTGTCAGATAACAGAAGAAGGTGCACACTTTAAACACCCAGAAACAGGCAAGCGCATTACGATGACGCCTGAGGTGTCATTACAAACGCAAAAAATCATTGGCGCAGATATTATCATGGCGTTTGATCAGTGTACGCCCGATACCGATGACAAAGCCCTTGTGATTGAGATTATGACGCGTACCCACCGCTGGCTTGATCAATCGTTAGCCTATCAGGCGAAACATCCTAATTCTGTGTACGGCTATCGCCAAGCCTTATTTGGTATTATTCAAGGCGGTATTTTTCCAGACTTAAGGCGCCAATGCGCCGCGCATTTAGCTAGCCTGCCTTTGGATGGTTTGGCCATTGGCGGTGAAACCATTGGTTTTGATATGAAGAAAACCGTTGAGGTGATTGATTGGATCCGAGATTTACTGCCAGAAAATAAAACACGTTATACCATGGGCGTTGGTTTATGTCCCCAGGATTTATGTGATGTGGTAGCCAGCGGTATTGATATTTTTGATTGCGTAGCGCCCACACGCAATGCTCGCCATGGCGCGTTATACAGCGGTGAATACGTTATTGAAAATAATTGGCTAACGTTTAAAAGTGATTATTCAAAGCAACGCTTACAAATTAAACGCGCAGAGTTTGCTAAAGATGAGTCGCCCATTATGAAAAACTGTGTTTGCCACACGTGTCTTAATTATTCTCGTGCATCCTTGCATCATTTATACAAACAAAAATCGGTCTTATTCGCTAATTTAGCCTCCATTCATAATGTGCATGTGATGCATGAAACTTGCCGCAGGATGCGCTTATTGATATCCAATTAAATGCTTTTGATAATGATGAGAACAGTATCGTCACTCTTTGAGTTGGTCATTCTGATTTTTCCTTCAAAACCATGGAAAATAAAGACATTTGAACTTAATTTATTAATTTTAGATGATCATGCTAAGCACGGTTACCTTACTTGGCGAGTGGGAATTTTTCATGATTTTTCTGCGGCAAAGAAAGAGTCATATGATTTTTTTCAAGCATCGTCCCATTATGTTGCCTTGCCTCAACAAAATGCTGAAGAATTGATTTTAAACTTAGGATAATTAACCTATGCAATCATCGAGTTTTTTTGATGAAGAGATCCAAACATTAATCATCAATCCTTTATCGCTCGTATCTAAACAACACACTGTTTTAGATCGATTGTTAAAAAAGCATCGGGTTGTGGTGGTGTTTCAGGCCAATAAAAACTACCCGTTAGATAAAACAACACGAGTTAGGCTAACCCATACGCTAGTTGTCAAACAACTGATTGATTCCTTATTTTTGCGCAGCTATTTTGTTTTATCGGAAAAAGCGTTTGCATATGGCGCGTATGGCTCATTGTTTGATTTAGAAGGAGTCATTGACTATCACCTAGACCAACAAACGTTTCTTTATCATAAATTGTCTGAAGAATTAGGCCCATGGGTTCTTAAGGAGTTTGGCAAACGAACGCCAATTAGAAATTATGAGCATAATGGAGAGATTTGTATTTCTATTTCTCAGATAATGAAAGAGCATGACGTTTTGCGAAAATGCATTCATACTAAATCGTCTTTTTTTCTTGGCGATCGACAGCGCTGTTACTTGCTTCAAAAACGTTTAGGCACCATGGAACTGTTTGATTTATTAGACTCAGATTTAACCGATGTGCCTGAGAGTCTTACTCTTGATTTAAATCATCGATTAACACTGTGTGTTTTATTAGCCAGGCAATTGCAAGCACAGGTGCATAATTCTGGCATTGTGCACTGTGATGTTAGACCTGAAAATATTATGGTTAATTTAACCATCAAGTCAAAAAAGCTTATTAGTATTGATGAACTTTTTATCATTGATTTTGGTTTAAGCAAAGCAATAGGTGAGAAGGTGGTAGGACATGTTGCAGGGCATTCTTCTTTTCTACCGCCAGAGAGCCGTAATCATGGCGTAGCTCTCCAGTCCAGCTTTGATGTTTATTCGTTAGGTCGTGTATGCGAGATGGTCTTTGGCTATTTTTATTTTCTAGGTAAACACAATTACATTCAAATGGATGGATTATCAGCAGAAGATAATAAACGCGTACGACATACGTTACAAGGAATGTTCATGCCCCAAGCAGAAAAAAGAGTGCTGTTAGCCGATGTGGATATTTTTTTTACCACCCTTCTTGGTCGTTACTTTCCTGACTCTTTATTACTTTCAACAGCAAAACGTAAAAGGTGTTTGTCTCCCTCAATCATTGAGCAGGGCTTTTTCTCAGAAATGCACCATGCATCAGATAAGAATGTTCAAACGTTACTTAGTTCTGACAATTTATTTTTGTGCAGGGATAAGTTTGATGAGTTGATGGCGAAAAGTCTTAATGCATGCCAGCGTGCTCGCAACGCATCACTGCCGATCGAATATGCATCAATGCTCGGTTGCTGCACGTCTTTATCCGCGTTAATTAAATTAACCGTTAAACAAAAACAAGAGCGACACGAGTATTTAACGGCAAATTCTTTTATTTGCCATTTTCTTAGCGTTGCAAATGAGGCGGATGTTTTATCCATTATTAAACATGAATTAATGATGGATACGCTAGAGGTAGGGTTATTAACCACAGATGATCGAGTAAGGCGGCCGGCATTAGTTGGTTTGTTTTTAGAGATACCAACGCCAGCGGCACAAGAAAGAGCTGCGTTATTTAAGTCTTTGGAGGCTTATTTGCAATCACAACAAAATTCAGTCCAGCTTGATTTTTAAACGCATGTTGTTGTATTATTTGCCGTCAAATTAGACTTTTAGTCACGTTCCTTTAATTTAGTGAGATAATAATGATTTTAATGAAAACCAGCATGGGCGATATTCGCATTGAGTTAGATTTTGAAGGCACGCCTAATACGGCAAAAAACTTCCAAGATTACGTTGAAGCAGGCTTTTACGACAATACCATTTTTCACCGTGTGATTAATAACTTCATGGTTCAAGGCGGTGGTTTTACTGCGGATATGGAACAAAAAGACGGTTCAGCGAACATTGCTAACGAAGCAAAAACAGGCGGAAAAAACATGCTCGGCACGCTTGCAATGGCGCGAACTAATGAGCCTCATTCAGCGTCTTCTCAGTTTTTCATCAATGTAGGCGATAATGACTTTTTGAACTTCACGTCTGAAACTGAGCAAGGTTTTGGTTATTGCGTATTTGGTAAAGTAGTTGAAGGCATGGATGTGATCGATGCGATTAAAGCGGTTAAAACAGGTCAGAATGGTTTTCATGGCGATGTACCTGTTGCTCCTATTACCATTGAGTCTGCTTCAGTCGTTGAAACGGTTGAATCTTAATTTTATTGGCATAATTTAAAACAATCAGTTAAAATGCTCTCTTTTTATTTATTTTAAACCACACTTAGTTGTTAAGTGTGGCTGAGGGCATTATCTTGGAACAAAAATATTGTGGTTACATTGGCTTAATTGGTCGACCAAACGTAGGCAAATCAACCTTGCTTAATAATTTCTTAGGTCAAAAGCTAAGCATCACGTCTCGCAAAGCACAAACCACACGTCATCGAATATTAGGCATTAATAACAAAGGCAATCATCAACTCGTTTACGTTGACACGCCCGGTATTCACGCCGGCAGTAAAAAAGCCATGAATAAAATCATGAATAAATCAGCAACCATGACCATCAGCGATGTGGATGTTGTGGTGTTTTTAATGGACTCATTAAGACATACGGAAGAAGATGAGTATGTATTAGAAAAACTATCACGTACAAACGTGCCCATCATCTTAGCGTTAAATAAAGTAGATAAACTTAAAGACATTTCAACCGTTTTACCTATGATTGATTTAATGCGTCATAAGCATAACTTTGTAGACATCATTCCACTTTCAGCTAAAACGGGCTTTAATGTCGAGGCACTCGAAACGCGTTTATGTGAACTTATTCCTGAAGGTGAACATCTTTTTTATAAAGATCAATTAACCGATAGACCCACCAAGTTTTTAATCAGTGAATTTGTACGTGAAAAAATATTTCGTTTACTAGGTGATGAGTTGCCGTACAGCGTGACCGTTGATATTGAAAAAGTTGAGCACAGTAAAGACCTTTGCAAAATTTCAGCGCTTATTTTAGTCGACAAAGAAAATCACAAACGCATGATTATTGGTAATCAAGGCAGTAAATTAAAAGCCATTGGTATGTCAGCACGACTTGAAATTGAAGCGTTACTTGAGAAAAAAGTATTTTTGCAATTATGGGTTAAAGTAAAACAAGGTTGGTCAGATGACGTGCGGGTCTTAAAACAATTAGGCTACGATGACTAAATGAGTACCGTCCTCATTGAATGTGAAGGTTATTTGATTCAAAAGCGCGCCTTTAAAAATACAGGCTTAATCGTAACCTTACTGACCGAAAATGGTGAGCTATTATCCGGCATTGTTCATCAAGGTCAGAAAAAAAATTTAGCCTTATTCCAGCCTTATTTTATTAATGCTTATTTACGAGAAGGGCTATCGCTTATTCATCAATTAGAGGCAGTAAAGGCAGGTACTTCTTTAAATGGTGAAGCCTTATTTTGTGGCTTGTATGTTAATGAACTCATTGGACGCTTAGGTAAGGGATTAAAGGATGCACCGGATGTATATAACGCTTATCAACAAGTCATAGATACGTTAGGCAGCGACGGTGACAAACCGCGTGAGCATCCATTAAGAACCTTTGAATTTTGTTTATTAGAACAATTAGGTTTTTATATGGATTTTGGCGTTGACGTGGATGGCCATTCGATTGTTGCAAGTGAGCGTTATCTTTTTTCTCCCGATTCCGGATTAAAACGAGTGTTGGATGATAATGCTTATGGGGCTGTTTCACTTTTAAAAGGCAGCGATCTGCTCGCATTAATAATCAAACCATTGATTGACCTAAGCGCATTGAAGTTGGCAAAATGGCTCAATCGACAACGCATTAATTTTTTATTAGAAGGTAAACCACTCGTTAGCCGACAACTTTTTAACCGAAAAACATTTTCTTAGGGGTTGTCAACACGCCCTAATAAAAGATAACAATAATGATAAGGGGAAATCATGAAACATGCATTGTTGGGCGTTAACATTGATCACATTGCAACGCTAAGACAAGCGCGCGGCACGACTTATCCTTGTCCAATTCAAGCCGCACTGAACGCTGAGTCAGCTGGTGCAGATGGCATTACGCTGCACTTACGTGAAGATAGGCGTCACATTCAAGACAGCGATGTATATGCTATGCGCCCCTTGTTAAAAACGCGTATGAATTTAGAAATGGCTGCCACCGAAGAAATGACTGAAATTGCTGAACGCGTATTGCCTTATTATTGTTGCTTGGTACCGGAAAAACGTGAAGAACTGACGACAGAAGGCGGTTTGGACGTGGTGTCTAATTTTGATGTTATTTCAAACGTAGTACGTCGCTTAAAGGCTAAAAACATCGAAGTTTCCCTTTTTATTGATCCGTCTCGCCATCAAATTCAAGCAGCAAAAGACACTGGCGCTTCGACCATTGAATTGCATACAGGAAAATACGCAGAGGCTATTAAGTTTGATGAGCGTAAGGAATTATTACGCGTTATTCAAGAAAGTGCCTATTTTGCTTGCCAATCTGGCTTGGTTGTTAATGCGGGGCATGGTTTAAATGAAATTAATGTGAGCGCCATTGCTGCCATACCGGTGATTTATGAATTAAACATTGGTCATGCACTTATTGCTAAAGCGCTGGTAATTGGCTTATTTGAAGCAGTAAAAGAAATGAAGCAATTGATGATACAGGCGCGTGCTTAATGGTTGAAACGATAGCTCGAAGACAAGAAAAATTTAGCGTTCGTTTTGCAGGTGACTCAGGCGATGGGATCCAGCTCATTGGTGAGCAACTTACCTTTGTGTGCGCGCAAGCAGGTTGGCAAGTTCAAACACTGCCGGATTTTCCTGCTGAAATTCGCGCGCCACTGGGCACTGTAAGCGGTGTTTCTGGTTTTCAATTGAGCGCTGCAGAAAATAATTTGCATGTGTCAGAAGATTTCTGCGATGTGTTGGTTGTGTTTAATCCTGCTGCATTAAAGCAAGCATTGTCGCTTTTAAAACCGGGCGGTGTACTCTTTTATAATGACGATCAATTTAAAACAAAAGATTTAACCAAAGCGGGATATGAATTACACACACTTGAGGACGTGCTACCAACACACGTTACGTGTCATGGTGTTTCCATGATAACGCAAACCTTAGCTGCTTTGTCTGATGTTGAGTTAAGCCATTCGGAAAAGAAAAAATCTAAGAATTTTTACGCACTCGGATTAGTGCATTGGTTGCTTCAAATCCCATTAGCGCCCACGCTCGAATTACTGTCACTAAAGTTTGCTAAAAAACCAGAAATTAAACAAGCGAATCAACAGGTATTAACGGCGGGTTATAATTTCGCGCTGACAATAGAGCTGCCACATTTGATGGTTAGTCAGTCCGCTATTAAAACGTATGAAGCAGACACTAGTCACATTATTTCGGGCATTAAAGCGGTGTCTCTTGCTTTGGCGTTTTTAACGGTAAAAACAAAATTACCCATGTTGGTTGCAGGTTATCCAATTACACCGGCATCAAACATTTTGCATGATGCGGCGCGTTTGGAAGAATTTGGCGTTGAACTCTTTCAAGCGGAAGATGAAATTGCTGCTGCCTGCGCTGCACTAGGCGCCAGTTTTGCAGGAACACTCGCAATGACGTGCACCAGCGGACCAGGCCTTGATTTAAAAGCGGAAACCTTAAGTTTAGCGGTGATGGCAGAATTGCCTATGGTTGTGATTGATGTGCAGCGCGCAGGACCATCGACTGGCTTACCAACGAAAACCGAGCAAACCGATTTATTAATGGCGGTGTATGGTCGGCATGGGGAAGCGCCTTTGCCTGTGATTGCAGCAAGCAGTCCGTCGGATGTGTTTTATGCGGTGATTGATGCCTTTAACGTCGCCATTACTTACATGACGCCGGTTATTTTATTGTTGGATGCACAAATTGCTAATGCATCTGAGCGCTGGCAGAAACCAAATTTAAGTACACTACCATTTCCAGACGTAAAATTTGCAACCAGTGGCGCTCCGTTTGATCGTCATGATAATTTATCTCGTCCTTGGATTAAACCCGGTACGCCAGCGTTAATGCATCGTTTGGGCGGCCTTGAAAAAGGTAACGAACAAGGCAGTGTGACGTATGATGCGAAGCAGCATCAAATCATGGTGGACATACGAGAGAAAAAAATTAAGTCGGTTGAAATTGAAAGAAATTCATGTCAACATTTTGGGCCAGCAGATGGGCCGTTACTCGTTATTTCATGGGGTTCTACAAAAGGTGTGTTGAGAGAAACACTTGAACAGTTAGAAAGGGAAGGTACTCATCTTTCGCATGTTCATTTGCGCCAACTTTATCCTTTGCCGAAGCAACTTGAAGACATTTTAAAACGATATCAAAAATGTTACGTGGCAGAACTTAATCAAGGTCAATTAACGCGATTATTACGCGATCGTTTTTTAGTGGATGTAAAATTAATTGGCCAAACGAATGGCCAACCCTTTCAAGTTCAAACGTTAAAAAAACGTTTACGGGACGCTTTATGACGGTATTAAACAAACAGTCTTTTACCTCTGAGAATGAAGTGCGCTGGTGCCCTGGCTGTGGCGACTATGCCATTTTAGCGGCAATGCAGCGCTTTTTACCGAGTACGGGATTATCACCAGAACAACTTGTTTTTGTTTCAGGTATTGGCTGCGCTGGACGATTTCCTTATTACATGAATACGTATGGTTTTCATGCCATTCATGGCAGAGCGCCCGCCATTGCAACGGGCATAAAAACAATGAACCCGGACTTATCCGTATGGTTAGTCACGGGTGATGGAGACAGCTTAAGCATTGGTACCAATCATTTGGTGCATTGTTTACGGCGAAATGTTGATATTAATATTTTGTTATTAAATAACCAAGTGTATGGCTTGACCAAGGGCCAAAGTTCGCCTACATCGCCGCAAGGGTTAGTCACCAAAACAACGCCAAGTGGTGTCAGTACGCCGCCGATTAATCCAATGAAATTAGCCTTAGCCTCAGGTGCAACGTTTGTGGCACGTGGTTTAGATAAAGATCCTAAACATTTAGCAACACTGTTTGAAGCTGCCAATAACCATCGTGGTACGTCTTTTATTGAAATATATCAAAATTGTCCTATTTTTAATGATGGGGCGTTTGATACGTATGACAGTAAAAAAACCCGTGCACAACATGTGGTATATTTAAATAATAATGATACAGAGACGCCGTTACAATTTGGCAGCGCTGACGAGCCTCATTATTTATCAAGAGAAGAGAGTGATTGGCAAGTAACAACAAATGAAGAAAAACGCTGCGTTCATCATGCTAATAATTTAGAACATGCACACCGATTGGCGGAGTTACCTGCTAAAAACTTACCTTTACCATTGGGTATTTATTATCAAGCTCAGCGCGATAGTTATTCGCCCCAAGCCAAAAAGGTTAACGTGAACTTTGAGGCATTAAATAAACTTTTTTAAGACTTACAGGCTAAGGGCTAAATTGTCGACAGCCTCTAACAAACATCAGGATGATGGATGAAAATAGCAATAATTGGCGGTGGCAGTTCTGGGATGATATCTGCTCACTTACTTTGCCGAAAACATGACGTTACGCTCTATGAAAAAGCGCCCATTTTTGGGGGTAACATTCGAACCTTAAATGGTAATGTGGCAACGTCAAATGTTCCCAAAGACATTACCGTTGAAGCAGGTGTTACAGCGTTTCATTATCCATCCAGCCCCACCATGCGAAGCCTGTTACAAAATCTTCAGGTACCTTATTATCTTTCAGCACCTAAATTAGCCTCTAGTATTCAATTGTTAAAAAGACAGCGTTATACCGTGCCATCCTTTTTTACGCTGAATCAATATGGTTTTATGAATTATTTAAAAGCCTCAAAAATAAATGTTCAATTATTTCCAGATGTTCTTAAAATGTTGTGGCGTATGTCTTTGTCATCGCACGAAAAAACAAAAACGTTAACCATGGGAAGCTTTATTAATCATACCTCAGCTCTTTCCCAAAGATGGATGAGATGCAGTATTATGCTGGGGTTATCAATGCCATTCATTGATACCAAGCAGTTTCCTTGTAGCTGGCTAAAGACGATTTTTTTTAAGTATCGGCTCCCTATCTGGGCTTCGCCTAAAAATGGCATGTATGATTACATCGATAAAATCATTACTTTAAATCAGAACCACTTTAAGTATCACTGTAATGTGGCGATTCAAACAATCATGCGTAGTAACAGTAGCGCTACCATTGTGTTTAATGATGGCACCATGAAAGTGTTTGACAAAATAATTTTTGCAACAACGCCAGAGCAAGTTTTGAAATTACTAGAAAGCCCTACAGAACATGAGAAAAAAAGGTTTCATCATTGGCGTGAACGTTCGTTTAGCATCCTGTCTCATACAGATAACAGTCTTTATGATTCATTTGTAAAACCAAGCCCTTCACCTTTTGATTATTTTGAAAAAAACAATAGTGATTTTGGTTATAATACTTATTTAAATGATATTCATAAAATCAAAGGAGAAACGAGTTATAATTTTTCCTATAATTTAGATGAAAGGATTAACCCAAATTTAATTCTTATGAGAATGAATCATACGGTGCCGATTTATAATAATAAGTCTATCAAATATAATGAAGAAATTTTACAAACCAATGGTGACAATAATACGTTTCATGTTGGCGCCTATTTAGGCCATGGCCTTCATGAATCAGCAGCAAAAACTGCCTATATGGTCGCTTTAAAATTAGGTGGTCTGGTTTTGGTTTAGCTTGAAAAATTTTCAATAGCCTCTAGGAGTTTTATGGATTCTAAACATAAAGTTAAATCAGCGGAGTATTTTAATAGCCTTGATTGGGAGAGTATAAATACACCTCGTGACTGGTTTGAAAATGACCTAAACTTATCTCATGCCATTAATACACTTGGTATTATAATTCCTGAAACGGAGCTTTTTATTTTAAAAGTTCTTTCTACATGTAAACATAAAATAAAATCACCGGATGTTTTAAATAACATTGATCAATTTATAGCAGAGGAACAATCTCACAGCCTACAACACACTCGATTTAATAAAGAAATTGAAAAAAACGGTTATAACATAAAAAAACCACGAAAATTTATTCGTTTTATTTATAATATAATACAAAACGTATTTTCTGATAAAATGCTATTGGCAATGGCGGTTGGTTTAGAACACAATACAATTGTTTGCTCAAAATATGCGTTAGAAAGGTTTTTTCACCAGCAGCACGATTCCGAAATATGTGATTTATTTATTTGGCATTGTTCTGAGGAGATGGAGCACAGTAATTTTTTGCATAATGTTTATAAAGACGTTGGAGGGAGGTATTTAACAAGAGTGTTATCTATGACATTCATTTCAATTTTAAATACAATTTTTTTTATTTACATGGTTGTAGGGTATATTTTAAAAGACAAAAAAGAAAAGCGAGTTTGTTCAACAAGATTTTCAATTTTAAAATTTTACTTTCTTCCCAAAGGCATGCTGCATCGTACTTATCGACATTACTTCTCAATGTTTAAATTCAATTACGATCCTTGAAATATGTTTGCCTATCATCTTTTTAATGTTTTAAACATTGTGTGGGGATATCATGTTGAAGGCTAAAACCCGTATTTACAAGGGGTTTAGGTATCGTCTCATTATAGGGTGTTTAAGGTTTGCTGAATAACAGAGATGCCCACACCTTCTTTAGTGATCTCACGTTTGATGACAGTGAATAACGTTATGTCAATATCTTGGCTCGATGCGTGAGACATGATTAAAAAATAGTTACTGGTTAATGTTGTTTCTTTTTCTTTTAGCCCCAAAGCTTTTATCAGAGGGTTTTCTAGGGCCTCTTTTAGGGTTCTAAAGCCTTGTTTACCGCGGGCTTTTACAATGGCACTTACTTGGGTGTCATTCATATTGATTTTTAAACTGCGTATTATTTCTTTGGATGCGCTGTTTAGGTTAATAGGGGTTGATTTGGGCAGTGAGGCAACATAGGGTGATATTCGGTTATAAACGGTTTGTGTGATCCCTTTAACCAAACGCCATTCCGAAATACTCGTAAACGGTTTATGGCTTGGGTAGTAGGGCGGTGTTTGGTGTTGATAATAATTTTCACTGCTGACATTGGTTACGTTAGGATTTTTTTTTGTTAGCCATTCCTGTGTTTGCAAAGCCAATAAAAATGCATTTTGAGGGCTTTGTTTGGGAATGAGGTGAGTCATTAAAAGCGTGAGTGATTTTAACTGATTGGTGTTTTTTAAATTATTTAAATTTAATCGGCTTTGTAAATCGATTAGATCGGTTTGTACGCTAATACCCTTTAACCATGGTTGCGTAAAACGTAGTTTTTTTGGATCAATGTTTTGTTTGCTTGCTTTAACAAAGGTTAAACCATTTTTAATGAGTTGATTGATCATACTTAATTCGCCGGCTTGTGCAGCGGTTTTAAGTTCGCCCACGTCTTGTATCAGTTGCGTGCGATTTATATCAATTTGCAAACGAAGGCTCATCGCCGTTGCTGCAATGGCAACTAATATCATAATGAACAGTGAGGTTAAAATGGCGCTGCCATTACCTTTATTTTTTTGCATAATACTGCCTGGATTGGCTAAGCGAATAAATTTGGCTAAGTTCACCCCAATCGTCAGATTTTAGGCTAATGCGTATGGCGTAAGGTAATTTTTTATTGTACCACTGGGATATTGGCTGATTATTTTCATCAAGGTATTCAAACTTAAGCGAATCAATGTTGCTTAATAGCGTTTCACTTGCGCTAGGGATATCAAGCGAACGATTTACTGCCATTTGCATTTCACGTTTAAGCGTTTTGTTTTGTAAAAAATAATGTACACGTGATAGCGTACTTTGTTTCTTTTCTGACAGTGGATTAACAATACCACCGCGACTAAATCGTAAATCACTTTCAAGTCCCATGACGGATGTTTCTTTACCAACCGCTGTTTTAATTGGGCGAAAAACAATTTGGCTTAAGTCACGCTCAATTAAAACAAAGGCTAATTGCATTTCGGCCAATTTAATGGCGTGCTCGGTGGTTTTATCGCGCGCATTAAATACGGAATATAAAACGCTTGAGGTTATTCCTGCCATGATAGAAAAAATGCTAAGGGCAATGAGTATTTCTATTAATGTAAAGCCATGAGCACGTCGCATTAGTCCGTATACTCCAGTAAATAGCCTGTGGTTGAGACAATGCTTTGATGATTATGGGATACGCTTATATCAATTTGAACCATGTTTTTTATTTCCGTAGGCGTTTTGGTCGCTTGCCAAAACCATGTGTTGTTCGCGAGCATGGTTTTTTGTTCCGTTTTATTATTATTAAAGGCGATGGCGCGCAACTGAATTAATTGCCTGGCTTCAATAGCAACCAAGTTTGCTAAGGCTTTTTCTTTTAGATACGTTGTATTGCTGATGTCTGAAGAGGTGGCTTTAACAATGGCGGTTAAAGAAAGGGCTAATATCATCAAGGCAATGAGTACTTCAATTAAGGTAAACCCGCCATTTTTTTTCATGAAGGACTGTCGCTTTGCGTAAGTGTTACTAAGCCATTAATGGAAACGGTCATTGTGATTTTTTCATGGGACTGGGTTGTTAATGTAAGTTGAAACGGTGTCACTTGCCCATCCGGCGTTAGAATGATTTCAGGTGTTTGTTTATTTAATGGATGGGTGTAGGTCATTTGTTGATGCGCGGCTAAGCCTGATTTTTTAAATAAATCACTGCTTAAGGCGGACCATTGACCTAAAGCATCATGAGAATTGGGTTCAAATTGATAAAAAGTGTGATGCGTTTTACTGATGTTTAAGCCGTAGGTTTTGGCTTCTATGATGGCGCGAATGCGAGCCAGTTTTATGAGGTCGCCCAGGTGTTGCTGCTGCATCATTACGCGGCGAGATTGGCCAAAATCACCAAACGCAACCACTACAAAACTTAAAACGATGCCAATGATAACCATTGTTATCAACAGCTCAATTAAGGTAAATCCATTTTTTCTCACGTGACTCAATTAGCAGTTTGGTTATCGGAACTGGCTTCCCAATTACCAATCATTGCCTCATTACTTTCACCCGCTTCTTGGCCATTTGGTCCGTAAGTAAAAACATCTACGTCACTGTGTTGACCAGGGTTTAAATACAAATAGGGCACATCCCATGGATCCATTGGTAGAGACGGCAAGTATTGATGCCAGTGCTTTGGCATGGGCGATGAGTTCGGTTTGGTTACTAATGCGCTAAGGCCTTGATCGGTATTTGGGTAAAAGCCATTGTCTAATTTGTATAAATTAAGACTGGTTTGAATCGACAGCACGTCCTGTTTGGCTTTGACTTTGCGTGCATCGTCTGGCCTACTCATGAGTTTTGGTACGATAATCGCAGACAGTATGCCTAGAATAACCACCACCACCATGATCTCTATGAGTGAAAAACCACGTATTTGATTGAATTTAGTGCGCATTCATGTATCTCCAGAGCATATTTAGGTGTATTATACACGCTGTTTCGTTTATTAAATAGGCTGGATAATGTTATGAAAATTCAATGTCGTGTGTTTTTAAGTGCTTTATTGATTCTTT
>CAWVYD010000020.1:0-15114 GCA_963934185.1 uncultured Legionellaceae bacterium
CCTGTCCGAACAGTATTAAAGAAGTATTGTTTCGTGCCGCCATTCGCACGAAAACACCACTCACTTTGGTTGCCAATCACTTCGTTCAGTTGCCACCATCACCTTTTATTACGCGCCAAATTGTTGAACAAGGCTTTGACGTTGCTGACGACACCATTGTCGATCAGCTCGATGCAAGCGACATAGTAATAACGGCTGACATTCCCTTAGCCAATGACGTACTTGAAAAAGGTGCCTGCGCCATTAACCCACGGGGCGAGCTTTACTCCATTGAAAACATTAAACATATTTTAGCGATGAGAAATTTTAACGAGTCTCTTCGAGAAACGGGCCAGTTAACAGGAGGCCCACCTAAACTATCAAACGTAGATACACAAAAATTTTCTAACCAATTAGACCGCCTATTAACTCAAAGAGCACTGCGAAAATAAGGAACTAGGCTCTTTGATTAATTCGTCTTTTTGCGCGCGCGAGCATTTTTTTATGTAACGTTCAACGCGCATTGCGTTGGCTTTTTTTCCCTCAATTTTCCATGACTGCGCAATTTCGATAGGTTTAAAACTGCGGGTATACTTACACTTGCCTGTGCCATCAACATGCGACTGATATCGTTTCATTAAATCATTGGTATAACCCGTATATAGGCTGTCATTATCACATCGCAGGATGTACACCCAAAAAAATTGTTTCATACACATGCCTAATTATACTGCGCGCGGTAATAAATTGCGGTTTTGATCGTGTTCTTTTACGCGCCATCAGCCTTTTAAATCTTGTGCGTAAAATAACTATGCTCGGCAATTTAAAATACTTATGACACAAAAAACAACAACCTTGAAACCACAGTTTATGACCGCGCGCAGTACAAAGCAACATTACATCAGTAGAAAAAAATGGAGAGATCACGTCATTGTTTTAGCGACATAATCGTAGCTGTGATATAATTCGCCATTATTTTATAAAACGTTGCGCCATTTGAGTATTATGTCAGACAAAAAAAAAACCCATTTTGGTTATGAGTCCGTTGATATGGAAGACAAAGAAGGCAAAGTAAAACATGTCTTTGACTCTGTCGCCAATAATTACGACATAATGAATGATTTAATGTCCTTTGGTGTGCATCGCTTATGGAAACGCTACACCGCTTGTGTTAGCCAATTACGCAGTGGTGACAAAGTACTGGACGTTGCCAGTGGCAGTGGCGATTTAAGCAAATTATTCAGTAAGCGCGTTGGTGATAAAGGCCATGTGTATGTCACAGACATAAACGAAGCCATGCTTAATGTTGGCCGTGATAACTTAACCAATGCGGGGATCATCAATAACGTTTCCTATGTGCTTGCCAATGCCGAATGCTTACCGTTTCAATCAAACTACTTTAATTGCTTAAGCATTGGCTTTGGTTTGCGTAACGTTACCGATAAAGCCAAAGCCTTAGCATCAATGTATGACAAAATAGCGCCAGGCGGTAAGTTGATGATTTTAGAATTTTCTACGCCTAACCTACCCTTTTTAAAACCCATTTATGATTTGTATTCTTTTTCCCTGCTGCCAAAAATTGGTGAGTGGGTTGCAAACGATAAAGACAGTTACACTTATTTAGCCGAGTCTATCCGCATGCACCCCAATCAAGAGGCTTTAAAAACTATGATTGAGCAAGCTGGCTTTGAAGATTGCACCTATCATAATCTCAGTGGTGGTATTGTGGCCTTACACACCGCCTATAAATATTAAGGTGCTGGTATGATCGATGTTGCGGAAAATGCCCTTGAAACGGCCATTAATCATTATTTAAACCTTGACCCAAATAGCCAAGAGAAATTAAGCGCGCTCAACGGTAAAGTGCTTAAGCTATGCGTTAAACCCATTACGGTCTATTTTTGTTTTGAAAACTCAGCATTAAACATTAAATCACACGTTGCAGATGAATTGATTACAGCCACACTTGAAGGCTACCCGCTCGCCTTCATTCAACTTCATTTTTCCAGCATCGAGAATGCGCCCAAATTATTTAAACAAGAACTAAGCATTCACGGCGACATGGCGTTTGGCCAAAACGTACGCGATCTCTTCCAAACCATCGACATTGACTGGCAAGAGTATCTCTCTCATTTTACCGGCGACATCATCGCGCATGAGCTGGGCAATTTATTTCATCGCTCTACTTTATTTGCCAATACATTAAGCACCAACCTTCAGCAAAATCTTACTGAATACTTGCAAGAAGAAGCCAAACACTTGCCTTGTAAAGAAGAAATTGAGGATTTTTGTGATGACATTGATCACCTAACCTTACGCGCCGATCGCTTGCAAGCTAAATTAAAAGAGAACCAATGAAAACGCTTAAATTTTTGTTCCGCCTTATCTATATCTGTTTCGTATTAGCAAAGTACGGCCTTGATAAACTGTTGGTATCCTTTTCTGTTTTTTCCGCCTTTCGATTTATTGTTTATTTAAATCCATGGAACTGGCGCGCGAAAAAAAAACATACGCCCGGTGAGGCCTTAACCTTAGCCCTGGAACAACTCGGCCCAATATTTATTAAATTTGGCCAAGCATTATCAACACGTAAAGATCTTCTTAGCGCAGAATTTACTGGGCCGCTGTCTCGCTTGCAAGATAATGTACAACCCTTTAGCGCCAAGAAAACGCTCGATATTATGAGCCAAGCCTTTGGTGAAGATGCGCACAGCGTATTTAAACACTTTGATGAAACGCCGCTGGCGTCCGCCTCAATGGCACAGGTGCACTGCGCTACCTTAAAAAGCGACCATAAGGTGGTGGTAAAAATCTTACGACCGAACATTAGAAATAAAATCACCCGCGATCTAAACGTTATGTGGTGCTTAGCTTACTTACTTGAACGTTACTGCCAAGGCAGTAAGCGCCTAAAACCCAAAGAAATTGTCGAAGAGTTTTCCAGCACTTTATTTGATGAGCTGGATTTAATGCGAGAAGCCGGCAATGCCTCACAACTTCGCCGCAATTTCAAAGACTCGCCTTTGCTCTACGTGCCTGAAATTCACTGGCATTATGCGCGTGATAACGTGTTGGTCATGGAACGCATTCATGGGATCCCCATTTCAAACATCAAAGCGCTCAACGAAAAACAGATCAATCTAAAAGTGCTCGCAGAGCGCGGCATTGAAATTTTTTTCACACAAGTATTTAAAGACTGTTTTTTTCATGCTGACATGCATCCAGGCAATATTTTTGTCAACCCTGAATCTGCCGATGAACCGCAATACATCTGCGTCGATTTTGGCATCATGGGCACCTTAACTGATAAAGATAAACGCTACCTTGCTGAAAATTTACTTGCCTTTTTCAATCGTGATTATCGTAAAGTTGCTATCTTGCACATAGAATCTGGCTGGGTACCCGCAACCACTCGGCCTGATGCCTTTGAAAGCGCTATTCGTACCGTATGCGAACCGATATTTGAACGCCCCCTAAAAGACATTTCGTTTGGCCAAGTTATTTTAAGACTGTTTCAAACCGGCCGTCGTTTTAATATGGAAGTTCAACCGCAACTGATTCTATTACAAAAAACCTTACTGGCCATTGAAGGCCTTGGCCGTCAGCTCTACCCAGAACTTAATTTATGGTCAACCGCGAAACCTTTTTTAGAAAACTGGCTTAAAGAACAAATCGGCCTGCAAGCGCTACTAAAAAACACCAAAGACAACATTCCTTTTATCACCGAGCAATTACCTCACTTACCTAAGATGATGTTTGATGTATTCCAACAACAAAAAGCCATCAATCAGCAGCAGTTAGAACAAACCAACGCCCCCAAAGCCCCGGAAAACGCCTTTAAAAAAGGCATGGGGCTGGCACTTCTACTTTTGCCGGCTGCCGCTGTTATTATGAGCAAGCTAATTCCAGGCAGCCAAACAGAGAGCGTAGCACTTCTCGTTGGTATCGTTGGCGCTTATCTTTACCTATCTTAGGGCGTGACCAAAGTAAACGCCCCTAATATACCCAACGGAAATGAATATGCGTCATTTTCATTGGGTATATTCAGTCCAAAAGGTAATGATTCTAATGTTTTTGGATAAAATGATTTTAATTACCGCTAAGCGCTAGGCAAACCAAGCCAGACCAGATATAATTAACGTTGATTTTTTTTTGAGCAACTGTTTATGAATGATTTTGATGATAAAAACGTACCCTTTGAGTTGAAGGATTGGTTAAACCAACTTTCACTGTCTGAAACAAAGGCAATAAAACAAACGCTCCCTCAAGTCATCCATTATGTGATCAAAAAAAATCATTATCAGCATGGACTAAATGTCGACGTTCATTTGCGCAGACAGCTAAAAAAAGGTGGCTTAGGTAAAAGCAAAGTTTCACACATTGAATCAAGCAGTATACTTAAACATGCGAGCGATGAAGATCGACGTATTATTGCAGAGTTCCGCTTAAACAGTAGCTTTAGCACCTCCAGCATTGAAAATGGACACTTACTTGAAGCATTAATTGAAACCGAGCGCTGCTTCCTCGATGATGAACTACTGATGCCTGTAACGCTTGGCCCAGAAATAGAAGCCTCATTTCAATGGCAAGCAAATAATAGCGGCGAGCAACGGTTGAAATTATTAACCGAGGAAGGTGAATGCGACTATTGCATCACAGATAACTTATGGTATGTGTCTGAAAAAAACAGGGAAATAGGCAAGATTAATACTGGCTTAAACATTCAAGTCATTAAAACCCTACTGGAAGCGCCAGCCATTCAACCAAAACACAGCGACTCTGTTAAGACCATCCTTGAAAAAAAAATACCCAACCATAAAAACCTTCATCCAAAAAAACTAACCATTAAGAAAAAAACGACCCCCTTAAAAATAAAACCTATCATCGAGTTTAATCATACGAAAACAAAAATCGTAACCCCTTGGTACCATGAATACGAAGAAACAAAGCACACACCAACAGCCACCCTCTATATGCGCTATGGTAATCAGTCCATCAATGTACTGGAACAAACACGAACCATCCGGGTGCTAGACAAAAATAATGTGTTTGAAGCACCACGAGACTTAAAAAAAGAAAGTCTTTTCTTAAAAGATTTAATCGATGTGTTAGAAATTGCTCCCATCTATGAATTAAAAGATTTAAAAGCCATCAATCCAGAGGAAAGCGCACGCTGGCTCATCATTGAACTACTTGAGCGTCATGAAGAGGAGAATTACTTCCTTTTTAAACATGACATCACTGAGCGTTTAAAAAAGACTGCTTGGGAAGTAACCTTCAGTGGCCCAGAATATGAAGACATCATTGAATTAGAAGATTCTCAGTGGTATTCCGGCTTAGAAAGTTCCGATAACAACTTTTTTAAATTGCAACTTGGCGTTGAAATAAACGAGCAAAAAATAGACATTCTCCCTACCATCATAAAATTGCTTAGCCAGTATGACCCGAATGAATTACTGGAGCAAAAAGACAATCAGACGCTGATAGCAAGGCTTGAAAGTGGCGATAAAGTTGCAATGACCTATGGCCGCATTAAGCCTATGATAAAAACTATCATGGCACTTTTTAATTTACAAAAATTAAAACCTATGGACGATTTAACCATTTCAAAAGCGCATGCGTCATTAATGTATGAAATGCAAAAAGCCCATCAGTCATGCAAATTACGTTGGCATGGCAACAAAGAGCTGTCTGAACTTGGTGAAAAACTGAGTAATCTAACAGGTATTGAAGAAGTCTTACCATCAGAAGATTTTAAAGCCACACTTCGCCCCTACCAACAAGACGGCTTAAACTGGCTGCAATTTTTACGCGAATATCAACTCGCTGGCGTATTGGCCGATGATATGGGCTTAGGTAAAACCGTACAAACGCTTGCTCACTTATGTGTTGAAAAACAAAAGGGTCGATTAACCGCACCTTGTTTAATTGTCGCCCCGACAAGCTTAATGACAAACTGGCAGCAAGAAACTGAAAAATTTGCGCCTCATTTAACCTATTTAGTGTTTCATGGCGATAAACGACAGGCGTTATCAAAAGACTTTAATAACGTTGACCTTATTTTTACTACCTACGATCTCATCACGCGAGACAAAAAATTATTTCTAGAGCACGATTTTTATTACGTGATTTTAGATGAAGCCCAACGCATTAAAAATGCCAAAGCAAAATCCACCCAAATCATTTTACAGCTAAAAACAAAACACCGCTTATGCTTAACCGGCACGCCAATGGAAAATCACTTGGGTGAGTTATGGTCTTTATTCCATTTTCTCATGCCAGGATTTTTGGGTGACCAAAAAACCTTCGTGCAACTTTTTCGCACCCCCATTGAAAAACATAACGACCAAGAAACACGATTGCGCTTAGGCAAACGACTTAAACCCTTCTTACTTCGCCGCTTAAAAGTCGACGTGGTTGAAGAGCTACCCGATAAAACAGAAATCATTCGTCACGTTGAACTAACACATCAGCAACGCGATATTTATGAGTCCATTCGCTTAACCATGGAAGCCAAAGTACAAAAAGCCATTGCTAATAAGGGCGTATCTCGCAGCCACATTGAAATTTTAGAAGCCTTACTAAGGCTACGCCAAACCTGTTGCGATCCGCGTTTGTTAAAATTAGATAACATCGAAAACTGCAATTCGCAAAAACTAGATGATTTAATGACCTTAGTTGATACGTTAGTCGAAGAAGGTCGCAGTATTTTATTGTTCTCTCAATTTACTTCCATGCTAAAGCTCATTGAAGAAGAGCTCAAAATACGCAGCATTCACTACGTTAAGCTAACCGGCCAAACTAAAGATCGTAAAACCGTTATTGAACAGTTCCAAAATGGCGAAAGCCAACTGTTTTTAATTAGCCTTAAAGCGGGTGGCGTTGGCCTTAACTTAACTCAAGCAGATACCGTCATCCATTACGACCCTTGGTGGAACCCTGCGGTTGAAGATCAAGCCACGGATCGCAGCCATCGAATTGGCCAAAAGAAAGCCGTTTTTGTTTATAAATTCATTGCCAAAGGCACTGTAGAAGAAACCATCCATCAAATGCAGAAGAAAAAACGTGATTTAATCAAAGGCTTATTTGATGAAAAAGCGGGCTCAAAACTTAGTTTGTCCCAAGATGACTTAAGCAATTTATTAAAACCCATTGATGCGGCTTAATTAGCCGTGAAGCACCTTTTAACACATCCCACAGATGTCAGTGCCAATACGGTATAAAAGCAGGCACCTCTTTTTGATATTTCCGATAGGCTTCTGAATGCTTTTCCAATAAATATTGTTCTGAAATGGGTATGAAATATAATCGAATTATAAAAAATAAAAATAAACAAGGAAATACTGAGATAAAAGACACTAGATCAGATAAACCGAGGCATGAAAAACCAAGCCAAGTAAGCCATAAGAAAAAATAATTAGGGTGTCGACAAAGCTTCCATAGACTTTTTTGATAAATGCCAGTACCACCATTTTTTTTAAAAAAATAACGGTTTAAATCGGCAGCCAGCTCTAAAAAAATGCTGACGAGTATCCCCGTTGTCACTAGCATATCAAACCCAGAATACCCCGTTTGTTTTGCAATAAAATAAAATGGCAGCGCTAGTATCCAAGCATATAAGCCTTGCATTAAATAAAACAAAAAATAAGATTTAACATCAAACGGCCAGCTTTTTATCAAGGCTTGATAATGAAACGCCACTCGCTCTTTCTTAACATTTGTCACTAAAGTAAAAAAGCTATGACTTGCCGCCCAAAATAATAGCAAATAAAATGCCGCGTTACTTTTTAGTGCCCAGCCTTGCATGACCAAATGACAGGTTCCGACCAAAAAAATAGCTATCGGCCTCAACACTTCTGCAACCTTATGGTCGTTTGTTTTTTGATACACTTGCCACGCAAAGCCCATAACAAAAAGACTTAATAATAAACTAAACATTAAATTCACGGTAACTCATCCTTAAAGTTAGACACACTGTTTGTTTCAAAATACATTGGAACGCTACTATAAATCCGCTAAAGTTGGCTAATGAAAAAAATATACAATGCAATTAAGGCTATTGCCGGAAGCACAATCATTCCTAACATAAGCAGCACTTGCATTCGGTTCTCTGACGAACCACGCCAAAACAATTTTAATGCCATCAATAATTTCAAATTGTTATACCCTTAATCATACATGTAAATTAGAAAACATAAACGAACGGTCCTTTAAACACATTATAGAGAATATTAACTAAGATGAAATATTTATTAAAGACTGTAAATTTTAATCAGTTAAAATCAGACGTTATTGCAAGCATTGTCGTTACGCTGATAGCAATACCCTTATGTCTTGGTATTGCCTTAGCCTCTGGCACCCCAATACTTTCAGGCCTTATTGCCGGGATCATTGGCGGTATTGTCATTGGTCTTTTAAGCCGTTCTCAGGTCAGTGTTAGTGGCCCAGCGGCAGGAATGATCGGAGTTGTTATCGCAGGGATAAGCCAGCTCGGTAGCTTTGAAGCTTTTTTACTCGCCACTTTTTTTGCTGGTATTATTCAACTCTGTATCGGTTTATTCCGCGCTGGCTTTGTTGCTGACTACATTCCCGCCAATGTGATTCAAGGGCTATTATGCGCCATTGGTATTGTTATCATTATGAAACAGCTGCCTTTTGCTTTTGGCTACTTTCCGCAAAGTGATGCCGTTGCTGAATCACTAAAACAATCTCAAGAAGCCTTTCTCATGAATCCTCTTGAGCATTTATCTCGAAATTTTGACTTTGGTGCTACTTTAATTTCAATGCTCTCATTGGGCATACTCATCATTTGGGATAAAACACCGTTTGCTAAATTTAAGTTATTACCAGCAGCCCTTGCTGTACTCTTATTATCTGTCTTTATGAATGTTATTTATGGTTGTTTTTTTCCTAGCCTTTATCTTTTCGAATCGTCTCACTTAGTCAACTTGCCAAGTATTGACTCACTTGAAACCGTAAAAAACTTAATGACTTGGACTGATTTTTCGCTATTAAGCAACCCTCAGATATATGTGTATGCGCTGATCATTGCCGCGATAGCCTCACTTGAAACCCTTGTGAATTTAGAAGCTGGTGGCCAAACCAAAATGACAAGTATTTTTCACGGTATGCTTGGCCATGAAAAAGTGGTCAATATGAGTGATGTGATTCAAGGCATGTTAAAAGAAAAAGGCGTTGATATCGCTAAAGCCATCTATGATGTGAAAACAGGTACGGTTGATTTTTTACATAATCCAGAAAATTAGTCGGCAAATATTAGCGATGACTAGGACGTGTTGACCATTCGTTTTGAAGCGATACTGCGCGCGGTCGTAAATTGCGGTTTTTGAACACGCTTATTTTTTGTGCCATAAGCCTTTGAAATTGCAGGGCATAGTTATTCTACGCACAAAATTTAAAAGGCTTATGGCGCGCAAAAGAACACGATCAAAACCACAATTTATGGCCGCGCGCAGTATGTGCTGCATGCGGTCGTAAATTGCGGTTTTTGAACACGCTTATTTTTTGTGCCATAAGCCTTTTAAATTACTTCTATCAGACATAGTTGATATAGACAATGGATATGAAGATGCGGTTTTTTTAGTGCCGATATTTTTGTGTGAATCATTCACTATGAGTGAGGTATATCAGTTGTTCGATAACAGCCTTTTAGATACACTGAATTTTTGCCACTCCAAAAAGGAAGCCGTGTCTTATGCCTCAGAGTCAAACCGCATTGATAACCGGCGCCGCGCACAGAATAGGCCAAGCCCTTTGTCTGGCGTTGCATCAAATAGGCTTTGATGTCGCAATCCACTGTCATCACTCTAATGTCGCTGCTAACACGTTAGCCCTTTCACTTAATCGCGCTCGCCCTGATAGTGCTAAAACCTTTCAAGCAGACCTAACGCAATCAAACGCAGTCAAACAATGTTGCTTTGATGTGATTGAGTGGCGCCCTTCTCTTAGCGTTCTTATTAATAATGCCAGTATGTTTGTCGATGATAATTCAGCCCAAGAAAAGTGGGATAATCTCTTTAATTGCAATGTAAAAGCACCTTATCTACTAAGCAATTACTGCTTTGAAACGCTTAAAGAAAATAACGGCTGCATTATTAATCTCACCGATATTTATGCTAAATTTCCTTTAACAAATTATGGGGTTTATTGCATGACTAAAGCGGCACTTGAGTCACAAACGAAACAATTAGCCAAGCAATTTTCCCCGCATGTCCGTGTTAACGCCATTGCACCAGGTGCCATTTTATGGCCTAAGAACAGCAATGAACTCAGTGACGACATTAAACAAAAACTAATAAATAATACCCCTTTAAAAAGAATCGGCGGCACAAAGCCTATTATTCATGCAGCGCTGCATTTTATTGAGAATACCTTTTTAACAGGCATCAGTATTAATGTGGATGGCGGAAGATCGCTTAAAAATTAAACGGAGGGCTTATGACTGACAGCATGTTGATTTGGAGTGCGCTTTGCGCCTCCAAGGACCAGCTTGAGACTTACCTCAAGGACGCTCCCCTTCATGAAAAAACTAATCTTAACCGTCTGTTTAATCTTATTGAACAAGCTCAAAATTCTCTACTTAAAGCCTTAAGTAATTACAGCGAATTAATTAGCTCTATTAATCAGTGGTATGAACAATTAGACCTCGAGCACGTTAATAACACTCACGCGCTTACCTTATTACAAAGTATTAATGACGTATTACGTGCGCTTGAAACGGATTGCAAAAATATTATCTGGCCACTTAGCTTAAATATTCCAAGCAATCTCTATAACGATATAGAACAACTACTGAAGAAAGCTAACGCAAAAGAAAACTTGCTCCTTGAAGCAGTGCAATGTGATAAAAAAAATACCTTAGCGCCTTCACCACCAAGCACTCTCGATAAATTAAATCATCTTTTAAATGATGGCATTCAAACGTTAATGACAAAGCGCTCTGCGTTAGCAGAAAACAAAGACGCACACATTCTTCTTATTGAACAGTTCAAGCAGTTAACTCATTGTTTTTCAAAAAGCAGCTCTGAGCCTATGCTTCTGTTTTGGCAGCAATACAGCGAACCAGAACGTTTTGATTCTTTGATGACGCTCTTATTAGTACCCCTTGAAGAAAAAAATGCTTGGTTATATTCTCATTCTTATTACCGTATGGATAAAATAAAAAATATTTCTCTTATTAATGCGGTGAAACAAGGCGTTTCCTCTTTGTATGCCTTAAGTGCTCATTCAATATTAGGCGCCAAATTAACATCGGAAAGCCTTAATCAACGTATTGAACAAAGCATTGAGCAATTTTATCAAAAAATCATCGAAACTCATCAACAAAATGAAGACAAGGACTCATGGTTAACTCAAATAGAAGACACCATAACCGGGGCAAAAATAGATCCTCTTTTACATGAATTAATGATGCTGCAACGAATTATAAATACGCCTTTATCCAACCATGATTTTTCTTTTGAGCATCAAAGCGAACAGATTCAAACCTTATCGAAAAAAGCAGACGTTACATCCCAAGCCCATGCAATGAACATAAAGGCCTTACGCACCAATCTAATCAACCTACATACGAGTATAAAGGACGCGCAAAAAACATTAAAAACGCGAAATCAAGCCTATCAAATGTTCCTTTCTCATGTCGAATCAATAGAGAAAATCAGTAAACGCCAAGCGTTTCCATTAACCAATCTTGATAGCACTGAACTGGTTGCTATCGCAAAACAAATAAGTGACGAATTAAAACAAAACTTTTTTGATCGACTACCCCCTTCCATTGCTTGCAAAGTGAGTAAAAACGATGTCTTAGCTTTTCAAGAATGTGAAAAATTTTTAATTGACCGATACCAGGAAACCAAAGAAATACTCGTGCTTTTTAACCACAAAGGGGACGGTGAGCGCCAACAGGCGTTAAAACAATTGGGAAAATTTATCAAAGGCAAACACAGCGTATGGGAATATTTATTACGCTTTTTTTCAAGCGCTTACCGACACTGCATGGCCAATGTTGAAGCCATATTACGCAACACTGATGAGAATAGCTTAGATAAAGTTGATAACATTACAAAACAATTTCAAAGCACCGCAAACGAAACGTCTTACTTTATCCGTCAACGTGTAACCCTATTTGCTGGAAGTCATTGTTATGGCATGTTTATGCCAGAAGATGGAGCAGAAAAAACGCCAGACTTAGACATTCATAGTCTGGCGTTTTAGAAATCATTGAGGCTTAAGGCGCAGGTACTATGCCCGCTTCTTTAACGGTATCTATAAACAATTTTGCAATGTGTTGATGCACGAACGTTGTTGGATGGAGATGATCCCAAAATAAATAACCCGTGCAACTTGAATCACCATCTGCAGCAGTAATTAGCTGATGCTTTTTATTGTCTGCATAATAGCCATTTAAAATGGCTTCTCGTAATACCGTATTTCCTAAATATGCATCGGCTGTTTTTGCAGAGAAACGATTACTTTGTGAAGCAGATTTTTTAAGCATATATGCTTTAAGCGTTGCATCCGATACTGTTGGCTGCGATTCAAGTGCATTCCCCATTAATCCTCGTAATTGCGCTGAGAAAAAGAAACCACCTTCATAGCAAGGATGTTCCATATCACTTAATCCATAGGCACTTGGTGATGCTAAGGCATCATTAAACAAAGCAAACACATCCATATAAATAAAGTGAACATTTGGGTGTGATTGCTGCAAGCTTTGATACATTTGAAACAGCTTCTCATTATGTATAAGGGTTAACTCATGCATAAGGTCCTTGGTACCATAACGCTCAGATTCTGGCATCACACCTAAATCAGGTAAGTTACCTATGGTAATCATCGTCGCTCCATGCTTTAACAAACGGTTAATGCCTTTTTCTATGCCTGCCACCACATCCGTCGTTAGTTCTTCTACATTCTCAGGTCCACGCACATAGTTGTTGGCTCCGATCCAAACCACGAAAAGAGTCGAGTCAATGTTTGTACCATTATCTCGTATCAAATAGTCAGTTAATTCACTCCACAACGTATAAGGCAGAACTTCTTTATCAGAAAAAATAGCGCCTGCACCGCCCACTGCATAATCACCTACGGATGAAACATCCGTCGTAGCGTTTAAATCAGACTTCCAGTACGCATTCTTAACACCTTCAAACCAAATAGGCCCATTACTAAAATGACCTTTAAAATAAGGTGGGGACTTAGGCACCATATGAAACGAATATTTATATAGATTGCCATTATCTGACAAACTGTCGCCAAATACCGTTAGGTGTTTAAATACCATTTTGTCCGCAGCGAAGATGCTGAAACTTAGGCAAATTAAACAAATACTGATTATCTTCTTAAACATAATTCGAATTCTCCAAGGAAAAAATCATCTGTTTTTAATAAACAAATGAACACTCGCTACAAGGCTGAGCATTTACTTTAATTAAGTTGAGCAATTAATGCAACGGTTTTTTGTTTTCCGCCTAAAAAAACGGGCAGTAAGGCGGTTAATGATCAGTTAAGTAGGGACTAACTCAGTTTTTTTCAGCCTAACAATCAATTCAACCATGGATTTAATCGCATAACAATCAGCTAATTCTTCTTCATTTAAAGCAGGAAAATACCACTTCAACAAACGACGCGCTTGCAGTAAAGCAGCATAATCACTTCCTTCTATCAGAGCTAACCCTTCGATGTGTTTTGAAAAAACGTTAAGTCGCTCAGCAAACATTGGCGTTGGTATGCCTTTAAGCAACTGCTTAAAAAGCCAAGGTTTACCAATACTTCCACGCGCAATCATAATCGCTATGGCGCCCGTTTCTTCAAAACATCGCTGCATACTTAACGTATCGTTCACATCACCATTAGCAATGACAGGAATAGTAACGCGTTCTACCACTTGCCTAATTTGCTGATAATTTGCAGCAACATCATAGCCTTCTGTGTGATGACGACCATGGACAATGATGGCATCAGCGCCGCACTGCTCAATAATACTGGCTGCTTCTAAAAATTTAGAATCGTCCGTATTGCCTGAGGTTCGAATTTTCACGGTTAATGGCAAGGTCGTTGCTTGACGCATTGCTGTCACAGCCTGCTGTAAGTCCTTAGGAGAGTCCATTAATGCGGAGCCACAGCCTTTACCACGAATTTTCGGTTTCGGACACCCACAATTTAAATCAATAAGATCCGGTTGATAGCTTTGTGCTATTCGAACAGCTTCAGACAGAAAAGACGCCTCATAACCTGAAAGCTGAATAGCCCAAGGGCCTTCTTGCTTAGAATGCGACAAATAACGAGGCTTAAGACGTTCATGTTGTAACATGGACTGAGCAGAGATCATTTCTGTTACCGCATACGCAGGCGTTTCATATTGCGCAAATAGCTCACGAAATGGGGCGCAACTGATCCCCGCCAAAGGCGCTTGAATAAGTCGATGTTGGAACGTAGCTGAGCCAATTTGAAAAGGTGTGTCTACGTTGCACGTCGGTATAACTTGAGATTTACGTTTTATAGGCATAAAAAAACACACCATAAGAGCCAACGAACCAACGCATCACTTTTTACAAAAAAAGAATGCCTATGGAATGTTGGTGAGATTAATTATTTGGTGATGACACCGCATGATGCACTAAAGCATTGAGCATTTCACTCATAACTTTTTTACTTTTAGTCTGAGTTGCTTGCTTTAACATAAGCTGAACTAACAAAGTATCCCCTTTTTTCAATATGCAATTAAAACGTGTCGCTACAGAATCATAAGGCTCTATGCTTAGTGCCAACTTATTATTTAATACCCCGTCATATGAGTTATCAAAAACACATGCGTTTGCAGACATTACTGGTCGCATCACTACTCTCCTGTCACAACATAGGAAATTTATTGACACAATAATAACAAAAAAAATCAATGCCGTCAAGAAAGGGTCAGTAAGGCTTGAATTAAAGCTAAAATACATTGTCAATCTTAATTGCTCGCACAGCTAAGGCAATGTTATCTTTACTATTAAAATAAAATACAAACTAAAGGTACGCATGGGACCACAGCACACCACAAAGGGCGGTAAGATTAGCAATAAACCCATGGCATTATACGATAAATGGCTATTTTTCTCTGTCGTACTTTTA
>CAWVYD010000021.1:0-14981 GCA_963934185.1 uncultured Legionellaceae bacterium
GCCACCCACATGTCAGCGACCACCACGAGCACGAGAGTAACAGCAGCGCTGATGATGACTCTGGTGTTGATTGTGTTGTCCGCCTTGGTTTGTGGCGTTGCCGTGGACATGAAGACGATGGTCACGACAGCACCGCGGCCCATCAGCAAATCCATTAACTGCGTTTTCGCTTTATCAACGTTTTTTTAATGCCGAACCAGCCAAACCCCAAATAACCGAAGAAGATTTAACCAACTGTTATTTTTATGATTTATTAAACCTTACCAATGAATTACCAACCATCGTCAATGAATTTGATGGCCACATGGAAGGCAAATGGATTCAAAGCAGTGCGGTTGAATCATTACTTACCACACTTAATTTAGTAGCAAGAGGCGAATTAACCCCTATTCAAGGCATAAATCAATACGGCAGTAACATGGCTTTATTTTTTTCTCATATTCAATATCGCTACATTCAGCCCAAATCAACGTATGCATCCATTCAATCACCAGACGCATTTAAAAAAGTTTGGCAATATCAACGTCAATCAACCCTATGCATGTTTGATGAATGCGCCTCCGCAAACGACCTTTATACTCATACCATCCGCCCTGAATACCTTCATTTAATGTTAAATTTGCACAAATTAACACCAACGGAACGGTTAACAAGCGCAGTCTACTCCGGGCCAATGGAACAACGTTTTTTAGAAATACAACAAGAAATTTGGGACAGTCCTTCGCTCTTTTCAAATCGTAGATGACGTTGGCAAAGGACTATACCAAACGGAAATGAAGATGCGTCATTTTAACGGTTTGATTGATTGTGAGACGTTAAAACAACTCATAACAGGCAGTGCTCAAAATCAAGTTTCAAGCAGTGATTACCCTTATCAAGAAAACAATGAATTGAATATTTTTGATTTACTGTTTCGCAATCAATCCAAATCATTAAACCTTAAAGCATAAATTACAGCCACTTTTTAACGATTAACAGTCAAAAGTTTACTTTTTAACCTATTCACGTATAATTTTGTTTTTTTCCGCCAAAACAATGTCAAGGTGAGTATCATCATTTCTTTTATTAAAAAGCTTCTCAAAAAAAAATCAACTAAGAAGCCACAGCAAACAGGCATTCAAGAACCTTCTTCTCCCAATTACTTTAAAGGCGCTCAATTAGTCACACGTGAGCACCACCCTATTTCGAAAGTAAACATCAGCGATAATGCACTGAAAGTGCTTAACCGATTAACCAGTCAACACCAAAAAGCCTACCTTGTTGGCGGCAGCGTGCGTGACTTGTATATTGGCCAAACGCCTAAGGACTTTGACATTGCAACCAATGCGTTACCGACGTTAGTTCGTAAGTTATTTCGAAACTCACGGATCATTGGCAGGCGGTTTAAATTGGTTCATGTGCTGTTTTATCGCGATGTACTTGAAGTAGCCACCTTTCGTAAAGAAGCCAGCCAAGCCTCTTCTGAAGAAAATAAAACGAATCAACACGGAATGGTCATTGCCGATAATTGCTATGGCACCCTACAAGAGGATGTGTGGCGTCGTGATTTATCCATTAACGCGCTTTATTACGATCATACCAGCAGCTCAATCATTGATTTCGTCGGTGGTGTTGAGGATTTAAATAAAAAGCTAATCCGGATCATTGGCGATCCTTTATTACGATACGAAGAAGATCCCGTGCGCATTTTACGCGTTATTCGTTTTGCCAGTAAACTAAATTTCCAAATAGAAAAAAAGACACAACAAGCCATAGCTAAAAAATCTCATTTATTGGCTCAAGTCCCTAGTTCAAGGTTATTTGAAGAAGTGGTTAAACTGTTTCATACCGGCAATGCCATTGATACCCTTGCTCAACTTCAAAACGAAGACTTATTTAAATATTTATTCCCTTTGACAGCGCCTTTACTTGAAAGCGATCCCAACGTAGCTGACCTTATCCGATATACGTTGGAAAGTACCGACAGTAGAATTGCAGCTAAAAAACCCGTAACTCCGGCCTTTTTCTTTGCTGCTTTTTTATGGCCAGCCTTAATGGAAGAAACCACCCTTTTACAAAACAACGGCTTAGCCTTACTTGCTGCGCTAGAAAACGCAATGAACAGTGTGTTATCAAAACAAAGTAAACACGTTTCTATCCCTAAGCGTTTTACGCAAGCCATGCGCGAAATGTGGGTATTACAACTGAGACTACCCAAACGCTTTGGCATAAGAGCCTTTAAAACATTAGAGCACCCTCGTTTTAGAGCAGCGTATGATTTCTTATTAATACGCACCTTAGCCGGAGAAGAAGAACCGGAACTAGCCGACTGGTGGACAACCTTCCAGGAAATGGATGAAACCGAACAACAGAACATGATTAATCAACTACGCAATACAAACACTTAAAAGACAGTGTTAACCAAGGCAAATCAAACACACCAACGTCAAGCATGGTCTCTCGTTTATTTAGGCTTAGGCAGCAACGTTGGTGATGCAAAACAACATTTATTGGATGCCATTAACCAACTTAAGCAATGTCAAAACATAAAAGAAGTCACCACGTCACGTCTGTACATTAGCAAACCGGTTGATAACACCAATCAAGAAAATTTTTATAATGTCGCCATTTGCCTTGAAACAGACCTAACACCGCATGAATTGCTTGAACACTGCAAGCACATAGAAAGATTGCACCAACGGACCCACCTCTATCACTGGGGGCCAAGAAGCTTAGACATCGATATTCTTTGCTACGAACAAATAACATTAAACACCCCCATTCTCAGCATACCTCATGCGGAAATAGCCAATCGAGATTTTGTTATTAAACCATTACTTGATTTAGACCCAACACTCGCTTTGCCCCTACTCGGACAAATTTCCAAGCTGCCATCCCCGACAATAAATATAATTAAGATCGAAGCCTTTCATTACTAAACGATGCATCAACCTATGAAAAACTTGATTTTATTGACATTTGTTCCCAAACTGTAATTAATCTATACGAAAGGAATCCTTATTATGAATACTCCCCACTTACTGTTAGCCACTGATTTAATGGAAGGAAGCCATTCTTTAGGATTAAAAGCCATTAAAATTGCTAAACAACTATCAGCAACACTCTCCATCATACATGTCATTGAAATCCCAACGTCGGCTCACTACGCCCAAGCCCTAGGCTTTGCTGATATTCTCGCGCCATCCGTTAAAAGCGCTCAAGCGGTATTAGCAACGCTCAGCGACGAGCTGGGTATTCCTATAGAGCGACAATACGTAAAAGATGGTTGCACTGTTCGGCTCATTATCCAGCTAGCTGACACCCTTAATGTGGATGCTATTATCATTGGTTCGCATAGCCAAAATGCGTTTCATACGTTATTAGGCTCCACCGCCAGCACCATTTTGCATAAAGCCAAATGTGATGTATTAACGCTAAAAACAAACGTTTAAGGACTAACTAAGTATGCATGACGCCCTAATTGTTGTTTTGGTACTCATTACTACCGTCATTTTATTCATTTGGAATTTTTGGCGCTACGATACGGTTGCCCTAATCAGCCTTGTTGGCTTGGTATTGCTTGGACAAATTCCTGCCAGTGAAGCCTTTGTTGGCTTTAGTAATCCCGCCGTAATTACCGTTGCTGCCGTTATGATCATTACGACGGCCATTAATCAGTCGGGTCTCGTTGAACAAGTGGTCACACGCATCGCACCTTTAACCAAAAACACTGTTTTTCACATTGGGTTATTAACGATCATTACCGCCGTTCTATCTGCCTTTATGAACAACATTGGCGCTTTAGCACTAATGATGCCCATTGCCATCTCATCGGCTCACAATGCCAAATTATCACCGTCAACGGTCTTAATGCCATTATCGTTTGCTTCTGTTTTGGGTGGACTTTGCACCTCCATTGGCACGCCGCCCAATCTATTAATATCCTCCTATAAAGAAGAAATTACAGGGCAAGCATTCTCCATGTTTGATTTTTCGCCTGTAGGGGTTGTTGTTGCTTCTTTTTGTTTGATCTTCATTGCACTTATTGGTTGGCGCCTAATTCCTATTCGTCAAAAAAATACTGGAGATTCTCAAGAAAAGTACCCTATACAAGATTATATAACTGAAATTCAAATTCCATCGAACTCACTGGTTGTTGGCATGAATCGATATAAATTGGAGCACTTGATTAAAGGTGACTTTACCCTGCTTGGCATTATTAGGGCTCGCCAAAAAAAATTATCTATCCCGTACGATGAAATACTTGAAGCCAAAGACATCTTAATCATCGAAGCATCCCACGATGATTTACATAACCTACTCGAAGCAGGTCAATTAGAATTGGTAGGCGGTGAAATTATTTCGCCTGAACGTTTACGAGGTGATGACATTTCAACCACAGAAGCGGTTGTACCACCGGGTTCCCGTATTGAAGGACGTTCATGGCAGCGCATGCGCATTAGCTCCCGTTTACAAGTTAATTTATTAGCCATTGCTCGCTCTGGTCGCGCTTTTAGAAACCGCCTTAACCACGTTAACCTTAACGCTGGTGATGTCGTCTTATTACAAGGCCGCTCTGCTACCATTCAAGAAAACATCATTAATTTAGGCTTGGTGCCTCTTGCCGAACGTACTATTAATGTCGGCTTTCGCCGAAAAATGTTGGTGCCTATTTTAACGTTTCTGCTTGCCATTGTCTTGGCAGGTTTTCATGTGACTTCCGTTGCGGTTGCCTTTACTACCGCCGTCTTATTTTTGGTGATCTTTAACGTGATTCCCATGCGCCGCTTATACCAAAGCCTTGACTATTCTATTATTGTATTGCTTGCCGCAATGATCCCTATTGGCGGCGCCTTACAAAGCTCTGGCGCAACCAAGATAATCAGTGACACGATATTACAAATCGCCGGCACCAACTCTCCTGTATTAATCATTGCACTTTTATTGTTTGTCACCATGACGCTGTCTGATTTTATGAATAATGCCGCCACCGCCGTAGTGATGGCGCCCATTGCCAGCAGCATGGCACAAACGATGCATTTAAACATCGACCCCTTTCTTATGGCGGTTGCGGTTGGCGCCTCATGTTCGTTTTTAACGCCAATCAGTCACCAAAACAATACCTTAGTCATGGGGCCTGGGGGGTATAAATTTTACGACTACCTCCGCTTAGGCTTACCCATTGAAATCATCGTCTTACTCGTTGCCATCCCCATGATCAGTTGGTATTGGCTGTAAAGGTTTAAACCCTCCACCCTTTCTTGTTCAAGAGGCTGTTCCTCTTTATCCACTACGTGATCCGCCTTTTTTAATGATTATTAAAACAAACTCTTGAAATAATTAAGACATGCCCCATATGTTGTTTCAGGTATTCATATTAATCTTGGAGAAGTCATGTCGGTAGAGCCAAAACAAACCCATAAATTTCAAACGGAAGTCAAAGAATTACTGCATTTGGTCATTCATTCACTTTATTCCAATAAAGAAATTTTCATGCGTGAACTCGTATCTAACGCATCCGATGCCTTAGATAAATTACGTTTTTTAGCATTATCCAATTCTGATTTTTATGAAAATGATTCTGATTTGAAAATTCAAGTCAGCATTGATAAAGACAACAAACAAGTCATCATTAAAGACAATGGCGTTGGCATGACCTCCGATGAAGTCGTATCTAACTTAGGTACCATCGCAAAATCTGGCACCAAAGAATTCTTAAGCCACCTTTCCGGCGAGCAATCGAAAGATTCAAATTTAATTGGCCAATTTGGCGTAGGTTTTTATTCCGCTTTTATCGTTGCCGATAGAGTTACCGTATTAAGCCGAAAAGCAGGCGCTGGCATTGACGAAGGTGTTCAGTGGAGCTCTGAAGGCAAAGGCGAATTCACACTAGAGAACATCAAAAAAGAATCTCGCGGTACTGAAATCATTCTTCATTTAAAAGACGAAGAAACAGAATTTTTAAACAACTATACCTTGAAAAATTTAATCACAAAATATTCTGATCATATTTGCTGGCCCATCGTTATGGAAAAAGAAGCCATGCCAGAAACCGATGAAGACGGCAAAGAAATCAAAGCAAAAGAAACAGCGTTAGAGCTTGAAACAGTCAATAAAGCCACGGCCCTTTGGACGATGCAAAAAAACGAAGTCACTGACGAAGAATATCATGACCTTTACAAGCATATTTCTCATGACTTTGAAGCGCCAATGAGCTGGGCCCACAATCACGTTGAAGGCAAAAGCGAATACATCAGCTTACTTTATATTCCTGCGCGTGCCCCGTTTGATTTATGGCAGCAAGATTCAAAAACAGGCTTAAAACTTTACGTTAAACGTGTGTTTATCATGGATGACGCTGATCAGTTTTTACCTAAATATTTGCGATTTGTTAAAGGGATCATTGATTCCAGTGACTTACCTTTAAATGTATCTCGTGAAATATTACAAGACAATAAAGTGGTACAAAGCCTTCGAAATGGTTGCAGTAAACGCGCTTTAGCCATGATTGAAAAATTAGCCAAAAGTGAAGACGATACCTTTGAAAAGTTTTGGGATAATTTTGGCCAAGTGCTGAAAGAAGGGATCATTGAAGACGCTGGTAATAAAGATAAAATATCTAAATTACTACGCTTTTCAACCACCCATGATAATGTTGAAAAACAACGCATTTCATTAGATGACTACATCAGTCGTATGAAAGAAGACCAAGCTAAAATCTATTACATCACCGCATCGTCTTTTAACGCTGCTAAAAATAGCCCTCACTTAGAAGTCTTTAGAAAAAAAGGCATTGAAGTATTGTTATTAAGCGATCGCGTTGATGAATGGTTGACCTCTCATTTATCTGAGTATGAGTCAAAAACACTTCAGTCTGTGACCAAAGGCGAGCTTGACATTAAAGAAGAAAAAGATGAAGCCAAAGAAAAAGAACAAGAAGAAAACTTCTCTTCACTTGTTAAGCAAGTGACCAAAGCACTGGGCGATAAAATAAAAGAAGTACGTTTAACCAATCGCTTAACGGACTCTCCGGCGTGTATTGTTGCAGACAGCAATGACATGGGCTTAGAAATGCAAAGGATCATGCAAGCAGCCGGCCAAGCAGCGCCTGAAAGTAAGCCTATCTTTGAAATAAACCCAGACCATTCATTAATAGTCCGTTTAAACGCTGAAACAGACGATGATGCATTTTCTAAATGGGCACATGTATTATTTGATCAAGCAACCTTAGCTGAAGGTGGTGAGTTAAAAGACGCTGCAGCATACGTTAGCAACATCAATCAATTGTTATCTCAATTATCTAAGTAAGAAGTTAACTGGCAAACGTATTTAATGTCACAATGCGTTTGCTATTTTTAACCCTATATTATATTATTCCTTTTCTTGCTGCCGGGGTGGCGGAACTGGTAGACGCGTCGGATTCAAAATCCGATGTTGGCAACAACGTGTGGGTTCGAGTCCCACCCTCGGTACCAAACAGCAAGCCGCTCTTTTTAAATAATAAATTATTAACAACGAATTTTTTTTTATTTATAAAAACTGACCCTCTAAACATTTCCTTTTATAAAAAAATAACTCTTAAATACCTCTTTCGCTGCACTCTTTTCATACCCATTATTAGCCTTAGATTAAGCATTAAAACCATAAAAAACAACACATGATTGATGAACGGTCTTTATTTTATTATGTTTGAACCCTAGAACTGCTTTTTTGCCCTTATAAAGGACTTTTTCTACCAGAAATGTAGGGGTTTAGGGGAATTTCTGGTACTATTCGCTCAATTTCTGCAACCCTTTGAATGAGATCATGGAAAAAAATTTTACTCCCTCACAAATTGAAGCTAAGTGGTACGCCCACTGGGAAAAATCTAATTATTTTGCCCCTAGCGGTCAAGGTACCCCTTATTGCATTATGTTACCGCCACCCAATGTTACCGGCAGTTTGCATATGGGCCATGGTTTTCAACACACATTAATGGATGCATTAGTTCGCTATAAACGCATGAGTGGCAATAACACCTTATGGCAAGCAGGTACCGATCATGCGGGCATATCCACGCAAATGGTGGTTGAAAGACAGCTTGAAGCAGCCGGCGAAAAGCGCACCGACTATACGCGCGAAGCCTTTGTAGACAAAGTATGGGAATGGAAAGAAGAATCTGGCTCAAACATTACTCGTCAAATGCGACAAGTGGGTGACTCCATTGATTGGTCACGTGAACGCTTTACGCTTGATGACGGCCTATCTTCAGCAGTACAAAAAGTATTTGTTGAATTATATGACGAAGGACTCATTTATCGCGGTAAACGTTTGGTTAACTGGTGCCCTAAGTTAAAAACAGCCATATCTGATTTGGAAGTATTATCCGTTGAAGAGCAAGGCAGCCTTTGGCACATTCAATACACGATTAAAGAAACCAATGAAAACATCACCATAGCTACGACACGTCCAGAAACCCTGTTTGGCGATACCGCCGTTGCCATTAACCCAAATGACGAACGTTATAAACATTTATTAGGCAAACACATTTCCCTGCCTATATCAGGCCGTGATATCCCTATCATTGCGGATGATTACGTAGACATTGAATTTGGTAGCGGCTGCGTTAAGATTACTCCAGCTCATGATTTTAATGATTATGAAATGGGTAAACGCCACGATTTACAAATGATTAATATTTTAAACAAAGACGCCAGTTTAAATGAAAATGTTCCTGACACTTATCAAGGCTTAGATCGTTTCGTTGCTCGAAAAAAATTATTAAACGAACTCACAGAGCTCGGCTTATTGATTAAAACAGAGCCTCACACGTTAAAAATTCCTCGCGGCGAAAAAAGTAACGCTGTCATTGAGCCTCTTTTAACCGAGCAATGGTACGTTAAAATGGAGTCCTTAGCCGGGCCAGCCATTGACGTAGTAAAAAGCGGCGAAGTTAAATTCATTCCGCAAAGCTACGAAAAAACCTATTTTCAATGGTTAGAAAACATTGAGGACTGGTGCATTAGTCGTCAATTATGGTGGGGACATCGAATTCCTGCTTGGCATGATGAGGCGGGTAATATTTATGTAGGTTACAGCGAAAAAGAAGTTCGCTTTAAACACCAATTAGCCCCATCACTTGCATTAACACAAGAAACAGACGTATTAGATACATGGTTTTCTTCCGCCCTTTGGCCTTTTTCTACCTTAGGTTGGCCTGAAAACACGCCTGATTTAGAAACGTTTTACCCAACTAACACATTAGTTACGGGCTTTGATATCATTTTCTTTTGGGTTGCTCGAATGATTATGATGGGCTTAAAATTTGTTGGAAAAATTCCTTTTACTGAAATATACATCAATGGCCTTATTCGCGATAGCGAAGGCAAAAAAATGTCTAAATCTAAAGGCAATGTGCTCGACCCAATTGATATCATTGAAGGCATTACCTTAGACGATTTACTTGAAAAACGTGTACAAAATTTAATGCTGGGTTCCGCTAAAAAAACCATCATTAAACATACCAAAAAAGAATTCCCAGAGGGCATTAAAGCTTATGGTACCGATCCTTTGCGATTTACCTATTGCGCCATTGCAACGCCAAGTCGTAACATTGGTTTTGATATAAATCGCGTTGAAGGTTATCGAAATTTTTGTAATAAATTATGGAACGCAGCTCGTTATGTCTTTTTAAATACGACCAATGCCGACGATTTAGGTGACGGTCCTTTACAATACAGTGCACCTGATTTGTGGATTCAATCAAAACTTCAACGTGCGATAGCAACCATGCATCAGCACTTTGCTAGTTACCGCTTTGACCTGCTAGCAACTACCTTATATGAATTTGTTTGGCACGAATACTGTGATTGGTATTTAGAGCTATCCAAACCTGTTTTATATGACACAGCGTCCCTGCCAGCCATGAAACGGGGTACGCAGCGCACTTTACTCCATGTGCTTGAAAATATTTTACGCTTAGCTCACCCTATTATGCCGTTTATTACGGAAGAAATTTGGCAGCAAGCCGCTGCTTTATGCGGTAAAACCAATGGCTCAATCATGACGGAGCCCTACCCAACCGTCAAAGAAAACAGCATTAATGAAGCGATTGAACAAGACATGGAATGGCTCAAATCAGCCATTCAAAAAATACGAACCATTCGTAGTGAAATGAACGTGCCTCCTTCTAAGCCCATTACGGTCTTACTTCAAAATGGCTCACAAAGTGATAAAGCGCTTATGGAAACGCATCAATCATTGCTTAAAAAATTAGCAAAAATTGACACAATTAGTTGGCTTAATGCTAATGAGACGCCACCGGCATCAGCAACAGCGTTAATGAGCGAGCTTGAAATTCACATTCCTTTAGCGGGGCTCATTGATGTGGATGCTGAAGTAGAACGGTTAAATAAAGAAATTACCAAGTTAAGCAAAGAAAAATTTAAAAGCGAAAGTAAACTAGGTAATGAAAGATTTGTTAGTAAAGCGCCTAAAGAAGTGATTGATCAAGAAAATGAACGTCTTAACGCGTCAAATAAAAGCATTACCTTGCTGTCAGAAAAACTTGAAGAATTAAAAAACTTATAATATTTCAAGTTTTTTTTAAGAAGAGTTAGCCTAAACTAGCTCTTCGTACTTAACGCCCATTTTATCGAGCAAACCAGCCAGTGTGTCATTGTTATAAAATTTTACTTTTAACCAACCCCCATCCTTAGCATCAGTCTCAATCTCTGTTGAAGCGCCCAACTGATCACTAATAAGTTGTTGGAGCCTTTCAACATCCCTATCTTTTTTAGGTAAGCTAATATTAGTTTTTATTTTTTTAACTTCGCTTTCTACTCGTCTGGCTGACCAATCATGCTTAATGATCTTTTGCATTAATTCTCGCTGCGCAGCCTTTTCTAAGCCAACCAGCATTTTTGCATGCCCCATCGTTAGCTGTTTTTCAATTAAAGCCTGCTTTAATTGTTCGTCTAGGCTTAATAAACGAAGGGTATTGCTGATGTAGCTACGTGATTTACCAATCATTTTGGCAACGTCGTCATGATGAAAATAAAATTCTTTTATCAACCGGTGATAACCATTCGCTTCTTCAATGATGTTTAAATCTTCCCGTTGAATATTTTCAATTAACGAAACCGCAATGGCTTGCTCATCAGTATAATTATTAATAAGACATGGCAGTTCGCCCATACCAATTAGCTGAGCCGCTCGCCAGCGGCGTTCGCCTGCAATGATCTCATACGTGGTTGCCGTTACAGGCCGTACGACAATAGGCTCTATTAAGCCTTGTTCTTGTATCGAGTTTGCCAGCTCTTTCAACGCATCCGCTTCAAAATGAACTCTGGGCTGATACTCTCCGCGAGATAAAGACTCAATTGCTAAGGTTTTAAATTCAGACTTTATCGCACGCATCAGCTTGTCTCATCAAAGTCTAACCAGAGGTTATCAAGCCCTGATTTTTCATGCACCATGGCCATAAAATCTTGATGAGCCTGTTGTTCATTAACGTCAGCTTTACAAATAAACAATGGTTTTTCACGTAATAGCCTTTGTTGCTTATGCAACATGCCATCGCCTTTAGCACCTCCAGGTATTAATGTTTTATCCTCATTAAGCATAAACATGTCGGATTGTCCGCCTGTCATAGCCAAATAAACTAAGGCTAAAATTTCGGCATCCAGCAGAGCGCCATGAAGATCCCGCTTTGTGTTGTCAATGTCATAACGACGACACAAAGCGTCTAAATTATTTTTTTGCCTGGGGTGTTTTTGTCGAGCCATGAGTAAGGTATCAAGCACAGGGCATTGCTTTTCAAGAGGTCGTGGCCCGCGCTTAGCTAAATTTAACTCATGATTTAAAAAACCAATATCAAACACAGCGTTATGAATAATGAGTTCGCAGTTACCAATAAAATCTAAAAATTCATCAATAATGTCATTAAAGACGGGTTTGTCAGCTAAAAATTCATTACTGATCCCATGCACCTTAAAAGCGCCTGCATCTATCTCTCGCTTAGGATTAATATACACATGAAAATGATTGCCCGTTAAACGCCTTTCAAACATTTCAACGCAACCAATTTCAATGATCCTATGCCCTTCTCGTGGCTCCAGCCCAGTGGTTTCAGTGTCTAATACAATTTGACGCATTATCAGTTAATCCCCAGCGCATCCGTTACACCTCTATTCGCCAGCTCATCCGCTTTTTCATTACCAAAATCGCCTGAATGTCCTTTAACCCAGTGCCAGCTAACTTTTCGCAGCGCAACGAGTGCATCCAACTGTTGCCATAAGTCGGTATTTTTTACTGGTTTTTTTGCTGCTGTTTTCCAGCCATTACGTTTCCAAGAATGAATCCAAGCAGTAATGCCTTGACGAACATAATTAGAGTCTGTGTATAAATCGATGGTAAGTAACGGTTCCATCGCTTCAAGCGCTTTAATAGCAGCCATTAATTCCATACGATTATTGGTTGTATTATCTTCTCCGCCCCAAATTTCTTGAAGATCGCCATCATTATTAACAAAAACGCCCCAACCACCCGGCCCAGGATTTCCTTTACAAGCACCATCCGTATAAATTACAACACTCATCTGTGTTCATCTCCAAACATAAAATGTTCGATCATACCAAAATTGGGTCAAAATCACTAATTAAGTCATTACAAAGAATTAACTGTTTCATGTTTTCAATGTCTGGAGCAAAATATCGATCTTTGTCATATGCAGTAACTTTTTCACGAACAGCCTCATAGACACGTTGCAAACGAGGCGAAGTGCTAAGAGGCTTACGAAACTCCAGTGCTTGGCAAGCAGCCAATAGCTCAATTGCAATAATCGTTAACGTATTATCAATCATTAAACTTAATCTTCGAGCGCCATTAGTGGCCATACTCACATGATCTTCCTGATTAGCTGAGGTAGGTAAGCTGTCAACACTGTGTGGGTGTGCCAACGCTTTATTATCACTGGCGCATGCAGCAGCAGTTACGTGTGCAATCATAAAACCTGAATTTATACCGCTATCATTGACTAAAAAAGCAGGTAATCCACTGATGCTTTGATCAATTAATAAAGCGATACGTCGCTCAGATAAAGCACCTATTTCAGCGATGGCTAATGCTAAATTATCCGCAGCCATGGCAACGATTTCACCATGAAAATTACCACCTGATACAATTTCTTGTGTCTCGGAAATGATAATGGGATTATCAGAAACGCCATTCGTCTCAATGATTACATTATCAAACACGTTTCTCATTTGGTTAAGGCATGCGCCCATCACTTGTGGTTGACAACGTAAACTGTAAGGATCTTGAACACGATTACAATCAACATGAGATTGTCGTATCTCACTGCCTTTTAACAAATCCAAATACCATTTTGCGCATTGGATTTGATCTTTGTGACCTCTTACCGCATGAATGGAGTAATGAAACGGTTCATCACTGCCGCATGCACCATCTGCTGAAAGCGCTCCCGCTATAATGGCATGTTTAAACAACGATTCACAAAACAGTAAATTTTCCAGCACCATCGCATTACTTACTTGCATTCCATTTAATAAGGCAAGTCCTTCTTTTGGGCCTAAAACATAAGGCAGCAATTGTGCTTTTTCTAATGCGTCTTTGGCTGGTATCATTTGCTTATTATATAAAACATTGCCTTCACCAATAATAGCCATAGCAAAATGTGCCAACGGTACTAAATCACCTGATGCACCCACTGAGCCCTTTTCTGGAATTAATGGCATAATGCCTTTATTAAACATCATTACCATAAAATCAAGTAACGCTTCACTAATCCCTGAGTAGCCTCTTGACAAACTGAAAATTTTTGTTGCGAAAATCAAACGTACCGTATTCACTTTTAAATAACTGCCAGTCCCTGTTGCATGTGATAAAACAAGATTACGTTGTAATAATGCCAATTGATCTGAGTTAATGACTTGATTAGCCAGTTTTCCAAAGCCGGTATTAATCCCATAAATTACGCGCTTAGACGTAAGTGCCATTTGCACGGTTAGATAAGCAAGTTTGACATTATTACGGCAACGTTCGCCTAATTGAATAGACGAGTCGTGCTGCATCAATTGAATAAGTGTATTAACTGTTAACGGTTCAGATTCAAATTTAATATTCATAAATCATTATTTTCCATAGGCAAGTGAAGGTTTTGTTCTTTCGCGCATTGTTTTGCTTTTTCATAACCGGCATCGGCATGGCGCATTACCCCCGTTGCGGGATCGTTGATTAACACCCTTTGTAAACGTTGTTTGACATCATCGGTGCCATCACAAACAATGACAAAACCTGAGTGTTGAGAAAACCCCATACCAACACCGCCGCCATGATGTAAGCTGACCCACGTTGCCCCGCTCGAACAATTAAGCATCGCATTAAGTAACGGCCAATCCGATACGGCATCTGAACCATCAAGCATGCCTTCCGTTTCTCTGTTCGGGCTAGCAACCGAACCCGAGTCCAAATGATCACGTCCAATCACGATGGGCGCGCTTAGCTCGCCCGTTCGAACCATTTCATTAAACGCCACCCCAATACGCGCTCGGTCTTTTAAACCTAACCAACAAATACGTGCAGGCAGCCCTTGGAAGGCAATCCGCTCTTTGGCCATGTCTAACCAATTATGTAAGTGCTCATCATCCGGTATTAATTCTTTTACTTTTTCATCAGTTCGATAAATGTCTTCTGGATTACCCGATAAAGCCACCCAACGAAAAGGACCAATCCCTTCACAAAATAAAGGCCTAATGTAGGCGGGCACAAAACCCGGGAAATCAAACGCATTACTTACGCCTTCATCAAACGCAACCTGTCGAATGTTATTGCCGTAATCAAACACTGGAATGCCTTGCTGATGAAACTCAAGCATGGCTTTAACGTGAATAGCCATCGAACGCTTAGCTTTTTGAATGAAAGCTTCAGGCTTTTGTTGTCGCATAACCGCAGCATCTTCCATCGTCATATCAATGGGGAGGTAACCATTCAGTGGATCATGA